>JBBSAS010000527.1:0-1502 GCA_038252055.1 Candidatus Limnocylindrales bacterium | reverse complement strand
GGACGCCTGGCTGCCGGATTCCTCGCGGCGACGATGCGGGCGATGGCCGATTCCGACGAGGCTGCCGCCCGGGAGGTCTCGCTGCGCGACGACGAGATCGACGATCTCTACCACCGGGCCGCCGAGCGACTCGTCACGCTCGCGAAGGATGCCCCGGCGAACGTGGAGCGGGCGATGCGGCTCCTGATCGGGGCCCGCTACATGGAGCGCGTCGGCGACCACGTCACGAACATCGCCGAAGAGGTGGTCTTCCTCGCCTCGGGCAAGCACGAGGACCTCAACCCGTGACCGGCCCCCGGTCCGGCGGGGAGGCACCAGGCTCCGCGGTCCGCGAGCCCGTCGCTCCGGACGCCGGCGCGCCGATCCGCGTCCTGTTCGTCTGCACGGGCAACTCCGCCCGGAGCCAGATGGCCGAGGCCGTCCTCCGGCGACGCGGCGGGGCCGCGTTCGACGTCGTCTCGGCCGGCACGGAGCCCAAGGGCGTCAACCCGCTCACCGTCCGGGTCCTCGCCGAGGTCGGCATCGACATCGCCGGCGCCCGCTCGAAATCGGTGCAGGAGTTCCTCGGCCAGCCATTCGACTACGTGATCACGGTCTGCGACCAGGCCCGGGAGAGCTGCCCGGTCTTCCCGGGCGTCCACGAGTCGCTCCACTGGGGCTTCGACGACCCGGCTGCGGCGACCGGGACCGAGGCGCAGCGGCTGGCAGCCTTCCGGCGCGTCCTGGGCGAGATCAGCCTGCGGATCAAGCCGTTCCAGGAGGTCGCCCTGCGCGCGCATCCGGATGCGGTTGTGGCCGCGGCGGCCGCGGACGCGAGGGCCGGGCGGTGACCGTCCGCCGACCGGCGCCCGGGAGCGTCGAGCTGTACGTCCTCCGGCACGCGCACGCCGGCGACAGCGACACCTGGGAAGACGACGACGACCTGCGCCCGCTGACCGAGAAGGGGCGCCGGCAGGCGGAGCGGCTCGGGCGGCTCCTCGCCGCGGCGGGAATCGTGCCCGACGCGATCCTGACCTCGCCCCTCGTCCGCGCCCGCCAGACGGCCGAGATCGTGGCCGGTCTCCTGGGAACCGGCGTACGCCCGGAGGCGCGGCTCGGCGAACCGCTCGATCTGGGTGACCTCGACGCGATCCTCGCCGATGCCGGCGTCGGCCGGCCGATGATCGTCGGCCACGACCCCGACTTCTCGGAGCTCGTGAGCGAGCTGCTGGGGGCGCCGGTCGCGATGCGCAAGGGCGCCTGCGCCCGGATCGACGTCGAACGGCCGCTCATGGCCGGTGCCGGCACCCTGCGCTGGCTCGTCCCACCCGAGCTCCTCCGCGGGTAGCGGTCCCGAGTTCATCCCGGTCGGCGCTTCGTCGGGGCACCCCGGTCCGGGATCACCCGCCCGGCGTGGCCGCGAGATCCGGCCCGTTGATGGGCAGGGCGAACGAGAACGTGGAGCCGACCCCCTCTTCGGATTCGGCCCAGATCCGCCCGCCGTGGGCTTCCACGACGTGGCG
>JBBSAS010000526.1:0-1508 GCA_038252055.1 Candidatus Limnocylindrales bacterium | reverse complement strand
TTGGCGTCGGCGTAGATCGCCTCGAGGCGGGCCCGGTCGGCGGGCGTGGCCCGTTCGAGAGCGTAGATCACGGGCAGCGTCTTCTTGTGGCGGGCGAGGTCGGAGGGCTCCTTGCCCGTCGCCTGTTCCTGGCCCCAGATCCCGAGGACGTCGTCGTTCAGCTGGAAGGCGAGGCCCAGGGCCCAGCCGAACTGCCTGTAGCGGCTGATGACCTCCTCGTCGTCGGTGGCGAGGAGGGCCCCCGCCTCGATGCTGGCGGAGATGAGGGCCGCGGTCTTGCGCCCGATCATGTCGAAGTAGAGATCCACGGTCATCGGGACGTCGTGCTCGCCGGTCCAGATGTCGATGTACTGGCCTTCGCAGAGGGCCAGGCAGGTCTCGTCGTAGAGGCGCACGAGGCGGAGGACCTTCGCGTCGGGGAAGCCGAGGTCGGTGAGACGGTGGAGGGCGATCCGGGAGAGGACGAAGACCGCGTCGCCCGCGTTGATCGCCTGGGGGATCCCGTGGCGGGCCCAGAGGGTGGCCCGATGGCGCCGCTCGCGGTCGCCGTCCTCGATGTCGTCGTGGATGAGGCTGAAGTTGTGGCCGAGCTCGACCGCGGCGGCACCCGGGAGGGCCGGAGCCGTCTCCCCGGTGATGGACGCATACGCGAGGAGGCCGAGGAGCGGGCGCATCCGCTTCCCGGACGACCCGGAGCCGTCGAGACCGAGGTGGTAGCGGATCATCTCGTACATCCCGCGGGTGGACGGGTCGCGATCGGCGACGAGGCGGAGGATCTCCTCCTCCACGTCGGCGATCAGGCCGGGCAGGTCGAGGTCGGCGAGATCGGGCACGGAGAGGATGATAGGGCCTCACTGCCGTCCGGCGTCCGGCGTCCGGCGCCCCGGATGCGCCGCGCGGCCGGCCGGGTGGTACGGTGCGGACGTGCCCGGCCGCCGCCTCTACGTCACCGACGCGATCGTCCTCTCCCGCTTCGACTACGGGGAAGCGGACCGGATCCTCACGCTCCTCACCCCGGAGTTCGGGAAGATCAAGGCGATCGCCAAGGGGATTCGCCGGCCGACGAGCCGGATCGGCGGCTCGCTCGAACCGCTCGCGGAGCTCCGTCTCCAGCTCGCGAAGGGCCGGACGTTCGACGTCGTGACCCAGGTGACGATGCAGCACGCCTGGCTGGGCCTGCGCGACGACCTCGAGGTCACGGCCACCGCCTGGTACTGCGCCGAGCTCGTGGACCGCTCGCTCGAGGAGCGTCACGCGGCGGAGCCGCTCTACCTCCTTCTCCGCCGCGCGTACGAACTGCTCGACGGCGGAATGGCTCCCGGGCGGGCGGCCCGCTGGTTCGAGATGCACCTCTGCGACGAGCTGGGCGTCCGGCCGGAGGTGGACCGCTGCGTCGAGTGCGGCCGGCTCGTGGAACCGGACGACGAGCTCCGCTGGGTCCCGCTCGTCGGCGGAGTCCTCTGCAATCGCCACGCCGGGCCGTCGCAGGCGTCGGCTGGGCTCTCCAC
>JBBSAS010000525.1:0-1516 GCA_038252055.1 Candidatus Limnocylindrales bacterium | reverse complement strand
ATGCGGGCGAGCTTCATCCTCTTCGGCCCGCTCCTGTCCCGCTTCGGCAAGGTCATCATCAGCAACCCCGGCGGCGACCGGATCGGCCGCCGGCCGGTGAACCTCCACGTGGACGCGATGCGGGCGCTCGGGGCGCAGATCCAGTACCGCAACGGCTACTACATGGCGAGCGCCCCCGGGCGGCTCCGCGGCGGCGAGGTGACCTTCCCCTTCGTTTCGGTGATGGGCACCGAGAACGCGATGCTCGCGGCCACGCTCGCCGAGGGCCGGACGGTGATCCGGCCCGCCGCCCAGGAGCCCGAGGTGGACGACCTCATCGCCTTCCTCCAGAAGATGGGCGCGGCCGTGGAGCGCCCGGCACCCGACACGATCGTCGTGGAGGGGCGGCGCCGGCTCCGCGGGGCCGACCATGCGGTCGTGCCCGACCGGATCGAGGCGGGCACGTTCGTGATCGCGGCCGCCGTCGCCGGGGGCCGGGTCACCCTGGAGGGCGCTCCCTGCGGACACCTCGGGGCGTTCCTCGACACGATGGGACGGATGGGTGTTCAGGTGGCCTGCGGCCGCGACACGATCGAGGTCGAGGGGATCGCCCCGGGCGAGGGCGTCTACCGGCCCGTGGACGTGGCCACGGCCGCCTATCCCGGGTTTGCCACCGACCTCCAGTCGCCGACGAGCGTCCTCATGACCCGCTGCGCCGGCACGAGCCATCTCCACGAGACGATCTACGAGGACCGCCTCGAGTGGCTCGTCGAGTTGCGCCGGATGGGCGCCGAGGTCGGGATCCTCGACGCCCACCACGCGGAGATCCGGGGACCCGCCCGGCTCCGCGGTTCGGAGGTGAGCATCAGCGACCTCCGAGCCGGCGCTTCGCTCATCCTCGGGGCCCTGGCCGCCCCCGGGATCTCGACGATCCACGGGGCCCACCACGTCCAGCGCGGCTATGAGAACATCGACCGGAAGTTCCACGACCTCGGCGCCCGGATCGAGCGCCTCCCCGAACAGGTGAGCAGCACGCCTTCATGAAGATCGGCATCGACCTCGGCACCGCCAACGTCATCGTTTACGTCCAGGGCAAGGGCATCGTCATCCAGGAACCGTCTGTCGTCGCCGTGAGCGAGGACAACCGGATCGTCGCCGTGGGCGAGGAGGCCCGCGAGATGATCGGCCGGACGCCCGGCAACATCCAGGCGATCCGACCGATGAAGGACGGTGTCATCGCCGACTACGTCATCACCGAAGCGATGCTCCGCTACTTCATCGGGCGGGCCCGGAAGGGGACGATCTCGATCGGGCGGCCCGAGGTGATGATCAGCGTCCCGGCCGGGGTGACCTCCGTCGAGAAGCGGGCCGTCCGCGACGCCGCCCTCAAGGCCGGCGCCCGGGAGGCCTTCCTCATCGAGGAGCCCCTGGCCGCCGCGATCGGGGCCAACGTCCCGATCAGCGGGCCCTCGGGCAACATGATCATCGACATCGGCGGCGGGACGAGCGAGATCGCCGTCATCGCCCTCGGCGGGAT
>JBBSAS010000524.1:0-1531 GCA_038252055.1 Candidatus Limnocylindrales bacterium | reverse complement strand
GTCGGTCGTCATGCCTTGTCCTCCTCGTCCAGCCCCAGCTTGCCGCGGAGCCAGATCCAGAGCCACCACGACGGCAGGACCAGGAGGCCGATCACGGCGACGCGCACGACCACCACGGCGTCGGTCATGTTCACGATCCCGGCGAACTCGTTATTGATGGTCAGGGCGCTGTAGACGGTGCCGAACAGCGCCAGCCCGACTGCGACCGTGGACCGCTCCATGAGGGCCGCGATGTGCGGGGCGTGGCGGGTGGCACGGAGCAGGACGACGGCGGACACCCAGGCGAGGACCGTGAGGACCCAGATCACAGCAGCGAGGGTGATCATCGGCGGGTCAATGCCCGGGCGTAGGCGGCGTATGCCGACGCCAGGCGCTCCAGCTCGGCGGGTGTCAGGCGTTCGGCGAGGATGCGGGCGTTGATCGAGCGGCGGTGGATGTCCTCGCTCCGGACGCTCCGGCCCTCCTCGAGGTGCTCGTCGTACCAGGGCAGCCATGCCTCGATCGCGAGCCTGACGCGGTCACGCATCGGGGTGGGACGTCCGAGCACGGCGAGGTTCACGGCTGGCGGCCCGCGCCAGCTTCTCCAGCGCCTCGGCGTTGCGGAGCGCTTGCGTCTCGGCGACCTTCCGGGCCTCGCGCTCCTGGGTGTAGAGCCAGCCCGGGATGATCCATCCCCGGTAGAGCCCAATGACGCCACCGATGGCGGTGAACAGGAAAAGGGCGAACCCGCCCAGGTCCGCGAGCGCCTTGGCCTGCTCGGGGGTAGGCACTCACCGTCCGCCCCGGTCCCAGCCCGGACGACGCCGCGTCCCGGACACGAGGAACCACCAGCGCCGGATGCGGGTGAGGAGGTGCCGGGGATGACGGACCCCGGCGACCGGGCGGGCACAAGTGGGTGCGGCTCGCCAGTGTGTGGTTGCCCCTGCGGGACTTGCACCCGCGGCCTCCGGGTTATGAGCCCGGCGAGCTGCTGCTGCTCCAAGGGGCGATGGGTTCCCGACGGGCGAAACCGTCGGGGCGGTGTGTAGCCCCGCCGGAGAGAGGAGTCGGCGGGGCCACGAGCGCGGGAGGGAGACCGGGAGCGCTGTTACGCGGGGCACATCCGTAGGGTGGGCCGTTCGGGTGCGCCCGCCTAGTACGTCAGTTGACGTGGGCCGTTCGGCCCGTGCCTACCTCGTCCGAGGGCCGCCCGCGCGCAACTTCGACCGCCAGGCATCGACGACGCGCCAATCCCACACGGGGCCGCCCGCGAGGATGACGACCGGCGCCGGGAAGTCGGAGTGTCTCCGGCGCCAGCTCATCACGGTCGCCTTGGCGACGCCGGCACGTTCGGCGATCTCGGCCACGCCGACCAGATGCTCGGGGGCGATCACGAGAACCTCATGCCCCATCAGGAGCTCTGTCACGGCACGTCCACCAGTCGCGCCCGGACGACGATGGCGACGGCGTGCGTCGTCGTGTTCACGCCGAGCTTGGCGCGGGCCGCGTCCCGGTTGTCGCGCACCGTCCACCAGCTCACGCCGAGCCGCTG
>JBBSAS010000523.1:0-1538 GCA_038252055.1 Candidatus Limnocylindrales bacterium | reverse complement strand
TCCTCGCCGACGGGGACGCTCCAGATCTGGGGGAGGGGCACCCGGTCGCCGCGATGCGTCGGGAGAACGCAGCCCTCACCGAGGTGGCCGCCGCCATCCGGGCCGAGCTCGACATCGTGGCGGGATCGCCGGCAGGAGTCCCCGACTGGGGCCGGTTCCGAGCCTTGCTGGAGGACCTCGCGCAGGTCGACGCCCACTACGCCCGCGCGGAGAAGCAACTATTTCCCCTCCTCGGGCGCAGAGGTTTCGACCGGCCGTCCATGGTCATGTGGGCGGTGCACGACCGGGTCCGTGCGTCGATCGAGGCGGCCTTGGCGGTGGTCACCGGTCGGGATGATCACGCCCTGCGAGAAGCGGTGACCGCAGCGGTTGACGGCGTGACGGATATGATCGGCAGGGAGGACCAGGTCCTCATCCCTGCCAGTCTCGAGCTGGTCCGCGAGGAGGGCTGGGCCGAGATCCGCGCGGGCGCGGACGACCTCGGGTACTGCCTCATCGCGCCGCCACCGCCGTGGACCGGCCGCGGTGGGTACGCTCCTGGGACCAGCCCCCGGCCCGAGCCGGTGGATCTGCCCGGGACCCGGCCGTTCGAGCCGGCCGCCACAGCCGGAGGGAGCCTGCCGGTCGGCTCGATGATCCTCGATGGGGGTGCCCTGACCGCCGAGCAGGTCAATGCCGTGATCAACGCACTGCCGGTCGACATCACCTACGTCGACGAGCACGATGAGGTCCGTTACTTCAACCGGGGTGAGGAGCGGGTCTTCCGGCGCAGCCCGTCCATCATCGGGCGGGAGGTGCGCCACTGCCACCCACCCAAGAGCGTCCACGTGGTCCTGGACATCGTCGAGAACTTCCGGACCGGCCGACAGGACAGCGCCGCGTTCTGGATAGACATGCGTGGCGCGTACGTGTCTACATCTGCTACTACGCCGTGCGAGACGACGCCGGCACCTTCCGCGGCGTCCTCGAGGTCTCCCAGAACGTGTCCCGGCTACGGGGCCCGCTCACCGACAACCGCGGCGAGCGGCCCGCGGCCGGCCCCGACCCGGTCCGCGAGAACGCCTACCGGCCAGCTCAGGACCGCATGCCCGCCGGCGGCATCGTCCTCGACGAGGGCGTGCTGCGCATCGACCAGGTCGACCTCGTACTACGACACCTGCCGTTCGCGGTGGGCTTCCTCGACCGAGGTCGCCGGCTGGTCTACACCAGCCAGGGCGCCGAAGCGCTCGCCACCGTCACTGACGACGACCTCGACGCCCTCGAAGGCGGCACCCTCGGACGCGTCGAGACATTCACCGCCGACCACGACAACCGCATCCGACGCAACGCCACCGTCGCGGTCCGCGACCCAGCAGACCGCCACCTCGGCACGCTGCTCGTCAGCCAGGACATCACCACGATCCGGGCGCTCACCGGCGAACGGCGCATCCTCGACTGGCGCTCACCCGCCGACCCGAGCTGAACCGTACGCCCCGAGAGGGGCGGGCGGGTCGGCGCACCCAACGCACGGGGCCGTGGTGGGCCTCGCGATCCTCATC
>JBBSAS010000522.1:0-1539 GCA_038252055.1 Candidatus Limnocylindrales bacterium | reverse complement strand
GCGGCGGCCATGAGCTCGGCCGCCTCATCGGTCACGCCGTGGTTGATGATCGGGATGTAGAGCTCCTCCTCGGCGAGGTGGATCTCGAGGATCGCGAAGAGCCGGTAGAAGACGCGCCGGAGGGCGAGGATCCGCCCGACCTTCGGCTTCCCCTCGCCGAGCCCCTTCGCCAGGCGCGAGTACTCGCCGACGAGGCGCCGGATCGACTCGTGCTCGCGACGCATCGGCGTCATCGAGTGCTGGTTCTGGAGCATCCGCTCGAGCTCCGGGTAGAGCGTGCGCTCGGCCGCGTCGAGATGGGGGATCAGGAGGCCGGTGAGCCACCCATCCACCTCAAGGAGACGCGGACGGAGCTCCTCGATCGGGGCGCTGAGCATCGTCGCCCCGATCGCCGGCATCTCCTCGACGTGCTGCATCAGGCGCTCATGGTGCTCGTGGGCCACGCGGGGCAGGCTGGGTGTCATCGGGACCTCCTCGTCGTGCCGTCAGCCGTTGGTGCCTGCGGTCGCCTCGCCGGGCTCGCGGGCAAGGGCCACGAAGAACAATGCGATCGGACGATAGACCGCGTGGGCGATCTTCATGAAGGGGGCCAGGAGGACCAGCTCCATCGCCACGGCGACGTGGAGCAGGAAGACCCAGTAGCCCCAGGTGGGCGGCTCGGGTAGGTAGAGCGCCAGCTCCAGGCCGAAGCCGGTCACCCCGGTGACCCAGAGGAGGGCCAGAAGCGTCCAGTCGGCGGTGAACGAGCGGGCCACGGAGCTGTTCGCGGCACGGACGCGGTCGATGATCATCACCGTGGTCCCGTAGACGAGCATCAGCCCGGCAACGGTCCCGAGCAGTCGGACCGGGTACCAGATCGGCACCGGCGTGCCCGTGGCCTTGACCCCGAGGATCTCCAGGCCGTAGTCGAGGATCGTGGCTGCGAGCAGGCCCAGGAAGCCCCACATCGTGACCGCGTGGAGGAACCAGCGGCGGCGGAACCAGGGGAGGGTCTCCACCTCCGTCTCGCACTCTTCGCGGAAGCGGGCCTGGCCGAGCGACTCCCGGCCGACCGAGCTCCACAGCGCGCGGCCAGATCGTGCGAGGGCGGCCCGGCCCCCGGCGACGGATCGCCAGCCGACACCCTCACGACCCCCGATCCGGCGGGCCATCCGGGCGACGCCCGCGAGGCCCGCGACGAAGACGAGGATCATCACGACGATCCCGACGTTGTGGATCAGCTCGGCCGGGATGAACTCGAAGATCGCGAGCGAGTCGGTGCTCTGCATGCCGCTGCCGGCATACATGAAGAGGGCGAAGAAGGCGGCGAGGAGCAGCGCGAACGCGGTTCCGAGGGCCGGCTTGAGGTACATCAGGCGGGCGAGGCCGGTGGCGTCGTAGCTGGCGATCGCGTAGCGCCGCGCCGCCGCCATGAACTCGCCCGGGTCGGCCTGCCGCGGGCACGTGTCGCTGCACTCCCCGCAGTGGTAGCAGCTCCAGAGCTCCTTGCTCGAGAGCAGCTCGTCCCGCATGCCCACCTGGGCGTAGCGGATCATCCGG
>JBBSAS010000521.1:0-1540 GCA_038252055.1 Candidatus Limnocylindrales bacterium | reverse complement strand
TGACTCAAGGGCGGCTCGTGTGTGTAAATCGGGCAAGAGCACCGATTACGTGCGGCACAATCCGCCCATCTAGCACGCAGGAGCGGGCTCGACAGAAGCGCGTTGGCTCAACGCAACAGTTAGTGATGATGGTGGGGTCCAGCCCCGTTCTGGTCTGACCCGCAACGCAACCGGGCCCTTCGGGTGCCTTCGCTCTGATCTGTCGACCAGGGTCCGGGGTTGGACGTGCACCGACCGGTCGGGCGGAGTGACCTCATAGGAGTCTCGCCTGACGCCCTAACTGTCCTGTCCGCCGTCCCGGCCGGTGGTGCTCTCGAACCCGACAAGGATCAGGAGCCCCACCACCATGCCAGACGACAACATCAAAGTCATCGTCGGTGTCGACACTCACACCGAGACCCACGCCGCGGTCGCGATCGACCAACACGGCCGTCGACTCGACGGCATCGAGATCGAAGCCAACCGGGCCGGCTACCGCCAACTGCTCGTGTGGTCCCAGCGGCTCGGCGAACTGTCAGTGGTCGGTGTCGAAGGCACCGGTGCTTACGGTGTCGGCCTGTCTCGGTTCCTCACCGCGGCGGGCGTGACGGTCATCGAAGTTGGTCGGGTGAATCGTCAACACCGCCGCCGTTACGGCAAGTCCGATCCCGCTGATGCCGAAGCCGCCGCACGCGCGGTCCTCTCGGGCGAAGCGACTGGGGTGCCGAAGTCGCGAGACGGGATCGTCGAATCGATCCGCACCCTCCACGTCGTCAAACGCTCCGCGATCAAGGCCCGCACCCAAGCCGCCAACCAGATGACCAACCTCATCATCACCGCACCCGAGATGACTCGCGACGAGCTGCGGGGCCTCTCCGCGCTCAAACGAGCCCGACGTGCCGCGAAGTGGCGGCCCGGCACCGGCCACGACCCGGCCACCGTGACCCGTCGTGCGATCCGGTCCCTGGCCCGCCGCTGGCTGGACCTCACCGACGAGATCACCACCCACAACACCGACCTCGACGAACTCGTCAAGCTCGCTGCACCACAACTCGTCGCCCAACATGGCGTGTCGCGCGACGTCGCCGCGAAGCTCCTCATCGCCGCGGGCGACAACCCTGGGCGCATCCGGACCGAGTCCAGCTTCGCCGCGCTCTGCGGCGTCAACCCCGTGCCGGCATCGTCGGGCAAGACGAACCGTCACCGCCTCAACCGGTCCGGGGACCGCCAAGCCAACAACGCCCTCTGGATCATCGCCATGGTCCGCCTCCGCAGCGACCCAACCACCCGCGCCTACGCGCAACGACGCAAAGAAGAAGGCCTCTCCCACCGAGAAATCGTGCGCTGCATCAAGCGATACCTCGCCCGACGCCTCTACCCGATCCTCCTCGCGGACCTCGCCGCATTGACATAGGAGTATCAGAGCCCACAGTCCCGAACCGCTGAAGCGCGCGTCCGTTCATGGGCGCTCGCGGCCGTCACGCGGCCACATCCTCAAACGGGACCGGACGGACGCCTGCTCAGCAGCCGAGGGCGTAGCTGAGAGCCGAGCACACCCTGC
>JBBSAS010000520.1:0-1543 GCA_038252055.1 Candidatus Limnocylindrales bacterium | reverse complement strand
GCGGCCGCCCCCGCGGCCCCGGCCACGCTCGCCCCGGCGGCCACGCCATGACCTGCGAACCTCGCCTGTATACTCGGAATCCGGGCCGACCGGCCACCTCGACCGGCCTTCCCGACCGGCCGGGCCGCACGCCCACCGTGTTCGTCCCCCCCAGCCGCACCGGGAGCGCCACTCGCTGATGGACCTCCGCCGCCAGGGCCAGATCGTCCGCTCGTGGCTCTGGCTCCTCGTGGCCGGCCTGCTCCTGGCCGGCGGCACCGCGTACCTCGTCTCGTCCGCCCTGCCGAAGGTCTACGAGGCGCAGGCGACCCTCCTGGTCGGCCAGTCGAGCTCCTCGTCCGGCGTCAACTACAACGACCTGATGGCCAGCCAGCGGATCTCACAGACCTACGCCAACCTGGCCACCACCGGCCCCATCCTGGCCCAGGTCATCGCCGACGCGGGCCTGGACGTGACGCCCGACGAGTTCCGGGACTCCGTGACCGCCGTCGCCGCCCGCGATTCCACCCTCGTCACCGTCACCGTCAAGGACGGCGACCCCCAGCGTGCGGCGGACCTGGCCAACGCCATCGGCGACCAGATGATCGCGGCGTCGAGCGCGGTCTACGGCAAGAACAGCCAGGTCCAGGACTTCGTCGCCCGCCAGGTGGAAGCCGCCCAGGTCCAGATCGGGGAGACCCAGGCGGAGATCGACCGGCTGGCCGCCCTGCCGTCGCGCACCCCCGCCGAGGACCAGCAGCTCCAGGCCCTCCGCGGCCAGGTCGCGACCCTCCGCCAGGGCTACGCCGCGCTCCTGGCGCTGCCCGGGTCGGACGCCAACGCCCTCACGGTGGTGGATCCCGCCACCCCGCCCAGGGCGCCCTCCTCGCCGCGGGTCCTCCTGAACACCCTCCTCGCCGCCCTCGTGGGGCTCCTCATCGCTCTCGGGATCGCGTTCACCCTGGAGTACCTCGACGACACCGTGAAGACGTCGGAGGACGTGGAGGCGACGACCGGGCTGCCCACCCTCGGCACGATCATCCGGATGAAGGGCGACAAGGGCCGGGCCGAGATCTACCGGCTGGCCACCCTCCTCTACCCGCGGGGCCCCGCCGCGGAGGCCTACCGGACCCTGCGCACGAACCTCGAGTTCGCTTCCGTGGACCAGCCCGTCCGCACCCTCCTCGTCACGAGCTCCATCCCGGGCGAGGGGAAGACCACGACGGCCGGCAACCTCGCCGTAGCCTTCGCCCAGGCCGATCGGTCGGTGATCCTCCTCGACGCCGACCTCCGCAAGCCCGGCCTCCACCGCCTCTTCGGCATCCCCAACGCCCGGGGCCTGACCACCCTCCTGCGGAACGAGGAGGCCGAGCTCGACGACGTCGCCCAGGCGACCCAGGAGCAGAACCTCCGGGTCATCACCACGGGGCCGCTGCCGCCCAACCCGGCCGAGCTCCTCCGGTCACAGCGGATGGCCGCGATCCTGGCGCGCCTGGTGGCGGCGGCGGACCTGGTGATCGTGGACAGCCCCCCGCTCCAGGCGGTGACCGACGCGGCGATCCTG
>JBBSAS010000519.1:0-1550 GCA_038252055.1 Candidatus Limnocylindrales bacterium | reverse complement strand
GAACACAGAAACCGACCTGACTGGGTCGGTCGGTTGCACTATCCGCTCCACCCTGCCCCAAGTGCCCATTTCAGGCAGGGCTTCGGCGCGTCCGAATTGACAATGCCTACCAGTACTGGAGTACCAGTCGGCGGCGGGACTCTAGTCTGCCCTCGGGGCATCGGTCAATACGGAACTCTCCCTATTCGCACCGGAGTGCACACGATCCACGGATCGTCAGAGGCCGTCAAGTGGGGGCGCCTCGATGCCCAGGTCCTCACGCAGGGCCGTGGCGTAGTGGCGGTACTGCTCGGCAGCGGCAGCGTGCGCCCCGAGGAGTCGGTACATCTTCACGAGGCTCGCCTCGATCTGATCGAGCGACGGGTCCGTCTCGAGCACCGCCCGCGCCAGCTCCATGGAGTCCGCAAACCGGCCGCCCGCCGTGCTCGACGCGATCGCTCGCTCCATCACCTCGAGGTACTGCGCGTGGAGCGATTCACGGTGGGCACTCGCCCAGTCCTCGTAGGCGAAGTCCAGGGCGAAGCGACCGCGGTATTCGCGCGCGAGGCGAAGGACCTCGTCGATCGGGGGATCGGCGCCCAGCATCCGGAACATCTCCTTGCAGCGCACGCTCCGGCTGCTGATCAGCTCCGGGTCAAGCCACAGCACCTCTGAATCCTGTCTGACGTATCCGGGCGACAGGTCGTCGGAGTACCCGGGCTCGATGATCCGGCGCAGGAAGTACATCGTCTGGTGCAGCGAGTTGACCGCCTGATCAGGGTCGTTGTCCGGCCACAGGCTGTCGAGAACCTGGTCGCGCGTTGCCGAGAGACCCGGCCTGCTCAGCAGGTAGCAGAGAAGCGCGAGCGGCTTGCGCCGAGTCTCTGCGCCTGCCAGCGAGCGATCCCCGATGCGGATCATCACCCGGCCCTGGTCCTCGACCCACACGCGGTCGGCCGTCCGGCGCGCGAGGTCCCGGCCCAGCGTCGGCGCGCGGTACTGCCCCTTGAGCTCCCTGCTCAGGCTCCGCAGCAGCGGAACGTCCGAGTGCTCGCCCACCACGTCGAGGACCTGGCCCGCGGCACGCCGGCCGGGGGCTTCGCCGGCAGCGGTCGATCGTCGCAGACCTGCCAGCCAGCGCGACGGTCGGCTCCTCGCTGCGTCGAGGATCACCGCGCCAGCCGCCTCATCGAGACTGCCGAGGCGAGAGAGGATCGCCTCCGCGCTCGCGAACACGATCCCCGGCTCCACCGACCAGAGGGCGACGATCGCGTCGGACGCTCTTCGCGGCGAATCGGCGAGCGCTTCCAGGAGGCGAGCAACGCGGCCGATCCCCACGGCCCCCTGTCGATCGGCCCAGATCCCAGCGTCGCGGGCGAGCCCGCCCGCCGCCGGATCGCCGGCGAGAAGCGCCGAGGTGGCGCGGGCCAGCTCGACCCGGAGATAGAAACCGGGGTATCCGGAGTGCGTTCCGGGTCGGATTTGGCCGAGCTCCGTCGCGGCCTCCGCCGATCGCGCCACGCGGTTGAGCGCCTCGGCCCTGAACAGCGGCAGGCAGGCTCGCTCCGCGT
>JBBSAS010000518.1:0-1551 GCA_038252055.1 Candidatus Limnocylindrales bacterium | reverse complement strand
GACAAGTACGGCAAGGGAGAAACGGCGTGAGGAAGTTCCTGAATGATCCCAAGACGTTCGTCACCGAGTTCCTCGAGGGCGTCGCCCTCGCCTCGGACGGCACGCTCAAGTTCGAGCCGAAGTACAACCTGATCTACCGGGCCGACATGCCCAAGAAGGACCGGATCTCGATCATCCAGGGCTCGGGCTCCGGCCACGAGCCGGCCCACACGATGATCGTCGGACCGGGCATGCTCGACGCGGCCTGCCCCGGCGACGTCTTCGCCGGCCCGCCCGTCGAGTTCGTCACCGAGACCTCCAAGCTCATGGACACGCCCGCGGGCGTGCTCTACATCGTCAACAACTACACCGGCGACCGGACGGCGTGGGAGATGGCGAAGGAGCTCTGCGAGGCCGAGGGCCAGAAGATCGGCTACCTCCTCGTCAACGACGACGTCGCGGTCAAGGACTCCACCTGGACGATCGGCCGCCGCGGCGTGGCCGGCAACTTCTTCGTCATCAAGGCCGTCGGGGCCAAGGCCGACAAGGGCGGCACGCTCGAGGAGTGCGTCGCGGTCGGCGAGAAGGTCATCGCCAACGTCCGGACGATGGGCGTCGCCCTCTCGTCCTGCACGCCGCCGGTCCGCGGGACGCCGCTCTTCGAGATCGCCGACGGCGAGATGGAAGTCGGCATCGGGATCCACGGCGAGCCGGGCCGCGAGCGCAAGCCCGCAGGCACGGCCACCGAGGTCGTGGACCTGCTTCTTGACGCGATCGTCCCCGACCTGCCGTTCACGGACGGCGACGAGGTCGCCCTCATGGTCAACGGCCTCGGCGGCACCCCGATCAGCGAGCTCTACCTGCTCTACGGCCTGGCCCACAAGAAGCTGGCCGACAAGGGCATCAAGGTCTTCCGCAGCTACGTCGGGGAGTACTGCACCTCGCTCGAGATGGCCGGCGCGCACATCTCGCTCCTCAAGGTCGACGACGAGATCAAGGAGCTCCTCCTCGCCCCGGCGGAGGTTGCCTACCGGGTCTTCTAGCTCTAGCCACCGTCCAGCGGCCCCCCGGCGCAGGCCGGGAGTGCCGCATCCTCGCCGCCTCGCGGCGGGCGCCCTCCCGCGGGTGCCCGCCGCCGCGTCTCCGGGGACGCGGAAAGCCTCGCCGCGTGCGGCCGCGGCCGGGTCTCGGGTCGGCGTCCACGCTCGCGCGGGTCAAGCCCGGCGTCGAGCCCGTTGCATCCCCGGCGTCGAGCCCGTTGCATCCAGCGCAACACCTGGCGCGGCGTGGGAGCAGCCGGCACGGTCCGGGCTGCCAGCAGGCTGATTCTTCGCACCCAGCGGCCGGAATCCAATCCCCTCGACCCCCGTTGGCAGGATTCGTGCGTTCAGCGCAAGAATCCGACCATCTCCGGCCAGCCCGCGCGCACCGGCGGGCGCCGATGCGTCCGGTGTTGCATCCGGCGCAAACGGGCCGGCCAACCCACGCGGCACCGGCAGGATGCGGCGACTCCCACGGTCAGCCGCGGTACCCTGAGGCCATGCCCGCCTGGCGACTCCTCCCCGACGACGG
>JBBSAS010000517.1:0-1552 GCA_038252055.1 Candidatus Limnocylindrales bacterium | reverse complement strand
CCTCGAGGCCGCCGGTGACGCACTGCCAGAGCCCCGGGAAGATGCGGTCGGGGGCGCGGCGGATCAGGAGGAACTCCGGCTCGGGGGCCGATTCGGCCGGGGCGGGCGACGCGACAGGGGCGAGTGACGCGGCAGGGGTGGACGGCGCGGGCGCAGCGGCGGCGGGACCCGGGTCGGCGCCGGGTTCCCGGTCGGCGGCGCCGGACGATCCGCCGGGCGGCATCGGACCGGCAGGGAGTCGGAAGATCCAGCACTCCACGAGGTCTGGGCGGGCTGGGCTCATCGGGAGATCCTCCGCGGCGGCGCAGGTGCGGGTCGACGCCGCTCGGTCGCCGGTGCCGGCGGCGCGCGTCGCGCTAGAGGCGCTCGAACCGATCCACGGGGACCACGAAGACCGTGGCGCCGCCGACCTCGACCTCGAGCGGATACGGCAGGAAGAATTCGCCAGGTTCGAGGATCGGCGGCATCGGGTTCACGAGCTGCGTGCGCGAATGGCAGCTGTCGCGGATGACGCCCATCACCTCGTCGATCGAGTCCTCGTCCACACCGAGGATGACGGTGGCGTTCGACTGCTTGAGGAAGCCGCCCGAGCTCTGGAGACGGGTGGCCCGGAAGTCGCGCTCCAGGAGCGCGTCGACGAGCGGTCCGGCGTCCTCGGGGTTGACGATGGCGACGACGAGCTTCACGCGGCGGAGTATAGGGTGCTCGGCAAGCCCGGCCGGCGCCCGCGCCGCCGGCGCCGGTGCGCGGCGTATCATCGCGACCAGCCCCGCCGCGCCACGGTGCGGGCACGCTCCGGGAGAGCCTGATGACCGAGACTGCCGCACCCGCCGACCTTGCCGCACTTCTCGTCGCGGGCTCGACGGCGATCGGCCGCGGCGCGGACCTCGATGCGGCGGTCCGGGACCTCCTCGCCGGCGCCGCCGAGCTTGCCGGGGCAACCTCCGCGGCGTTCTTCGAGCGCGAACCCGAGGGCAGTGACCTGCGGCCTGCCGTCGCGGTCGGAATCGCCCCGGAGGGTCCGGCCGCGACCCGGCTCGACGTGCCGGTGCAGGTCGAGCGCGACGGAATCGCCGTCGACCTCGGCGTCGTCTCCTTCGGCTGGCCGGAGGCGCACGAAGTCGGGGGGACCACACGGAACGCCCTCGAGGCCGTTGCCGGGCTCATCGCCCTTGGCGTCGATCGTGCCCGCCTCGCCGGGCTGGCCGGAGAGCGGAGCGAGTGGCTCGGGAGGATCGCCGGGCTCGATCCGCTGACCGGGCTCGCGAACCGGCGGACGCTCGACCGGGTGATCGAGCTCGAGATCGCCCGGGCGGACCGCCAGCAGCAGGTGCTCTCGATCGCCGTCTTCGACGTGGACGGCTTCCGCGACCTCAACCGCGATGCCGGGACCGATGCCGGCGACGACGTGCTCCGGTCGGTCGCGGCGATCCTCGCCGAGCAGGTCCGGCTCGTGGATACGGTCGCCCGGATCGGGGGGGACGAGTTCATCGTCGTGGCACCGGGAAGCGGCGGCGTGACGGTGGCCGACCGGGTCGTGGGCGCCGTCGGG
>JBBSAS010000516.1:0-1555 GCA_038252055.1 Candidatus Limnocylindrales bacterium | reverse complement strand
CGCCCAAGGACCCCGAGCATCCGCATCATCGAGGGCATCGCCCAGCTGTCCGGATGCATGCGGGCCGCGAGGCCGTCGGGGATGATCCGGGGGACGTTCCCGGCGAGGCCGCCACCGGTGACGTGGGCAATCCCGTGGAGGTCGAGCCCCGATTCGGTGGCCCCGGGCCCCGGGCCGCCAGCGCCGAGCCCAGGGCCGCCAGCCACAGGCCCCGGGCCGCCGGCCACAGGCCCCGGGCCGCCGGCCCTGGCGACCGCGGGCTCGCCACCCGACCGCACCGCCGCCCGGATCGCGAGCAGCGCCCGGGCATAGATCCGCGTCGGCTCGAGGAGGACGTCCGCGAGGGTCCGGTCCGCGAGCTCCGGCTCCGCGGCCAGGTCCGGTGCGGCCGCCCGGACGACATCCGCGTAGCGCGCCTCGAGGTCCAGCCCCGCCCCGTCCACGATCCGGCGGACCAGGCTGAAACCGTTGCTGTGCAGTCCCGACGACGGCAGCCCGACGAGGACGTCGCCCACGACAACGGCCCGTCCGTCGAGCAGGTCGTCGCGCTCCACGACCCCGACGCAGGTCGCCGCCAGGTCGAGATCGGCAGGGTCCATGACCCCGGGATGCTCGGCCGTCTCGCCGCCGAGCAGCGCGCAGCCAGCGAGCCGGCAGCCGGCAGCCACGCCGCTCACGATCGTCGCGATCTCCTCGGGAACGACCCGCTCGACCGCGACGTAATCGAGGAGGAAGAGCGGCTCCGCCCCGGCGCAGGCCACGTCATCGGCGCACATCGCCACGAGGTCGATCCCCAGGCCCTCCAGCCGGCCGGCCCGCCGGGCGAGGGCGACCTTTGTCCCCACCCCGTCCGTCGAGGCGACGAGGAGCGGGCGCCGGTATCCGGCCGGGATCTCGATGGCCCCGGCGAACCCGCCCAGGCCGCCGACGACCTCGGGGCGGCGCGTGGAGGCGACGGCGTCGCGCATGAGCGCCACGGCTCGTTCGCCGGCCTCGACGTCGACGCCGGCGGACCGGTAGGCGTCGCGGACGGCGGCTCCCTTCGCGCCGGTGGAGTCAGCCACGGCCGAGGTCCCGGCCCGGGCGACGGAGCGGTCACGGCACGGCGGCTCAGCCACGGGGCGTCGCCGTCTCTTCGAGGATGAACTTCCGGCGCGCCGCGTCATAGGGCACGGGCTCCGGGTAGCGACCGTCGAAGCAGGCGAAGCAGAAGCGGTCGTACGGGAGGTCGAGGGCCCGCAGGAGTCCCGGGATCGAGAGATAGCCGAGCGAGTCGGCCCCGATGAAGTCGCGGATCTCGTCCACCGTCTGGCTCGCGGCGATCAGCTCCGTCTCGACCTGGGTGTCGATCCCGTAGAAGCAGGGGTGGTAGAGCGGCGGGGCGCTGATCCGGACGTGGACTTCAGCAGCGCCCGCCTTGCGGAGGAGTCCCACGATCGAACGGGTCGTCGTTCCCCGGACGATCGAGTCGTCCACCACGACGAGCCGCTGGCCCCGCACGACGTCGCGGAGGGGGTTGAGCTTGACGGTGACGCCCCGGTGGCGCATCGCCTGG
>JBBSAS010000515.1:0-1557 GCA_038252055.1 Candidatus Limnocylindrales bacterium | reverse complement strand
TTCGTCGGGCCGGACTGGGACCGCTTCCGCCAGGTGCCCTTCGTGATCTTCCCGTTCGTCGCGAAGACGGCCGGCCCGCTCCCGATGTTGGCCGCCTCGAGCCGTCCCTTCTGGCCGGACCCCAGGGGGCCGAAGCGGACCTTCATGATCACGACGTTCTCCGGCGCGACGACCTTCTTGTTTGCCCGGTCACGCTGGAGGGAGCCGCCCACGTAGCGACGCCACGTGTTCGTCGCGCGGTGGTACTTGTAGGCGATCTTGTTGTACTGGTAGGCGAAGCTCATCTTCGCCCCGGCCGGCCGCTCCTCGAGGGGTGCAGCGTCCGCGAAGTGCCAGACGGGCGTCGCGTCGATCGGCTTGGCACCGAGCACCTTGGCGAGCGCCCGCAGGTGCGTGCCGTCGGTGTAGACGTTGTGGGGCGCGAACCGGTCGGTCGTCCGCCAGAGGTACCGCCCGCCGCCCCAGCGGAACTCGTCAGCGTTGTAGACGAGCTGGCCCTGGCCCTTCGAGGCGAGAATCGCCTTCGCCTGGGGGCTGCCCCCCGCGTGGACGTAGACCGCGTTCCACTCGGAGGCCCACTGAACGAAGTAGAGGCGAGCGCTCCGGACGGGGCCCACGGAGGTCGGGTTGCCTTCCCCGAAGATCATCATGTAGCGCGGGATCCCTCCCTCGGCCGGTGCCTGCCAGACGATCGAGGCTTCCGTGAAGCCGCTCTGCGGTCGAGCATCCCAGTGATCGTCCACCATCACGACGATCGGGTGGCGCGCGGCAAGCGAGGGTTTGACGAGGCGGCCGGTGAGCGGCGAGACCACGAGCACGGGCGTCGGCGCGGGCGTGGCGGTCGGCGCCGCGGTCGCCGTCGGGCTCGGGTTCGGGGAAGGAGCCCCCGGGGCCCCGGGACCGGTCGGCCCGGCGCTCGGTGCGGGCCCAGCGTTCGTGGGCACGACCGCGCCCCCGGTCCCGGCCGGCGATCCGGCGGGCGAGGTCGTGGAGCCGCAGGCCGCGACCATCACCGCGACGACGATCGCCGCGACGGCGGCGAACGAGATGCGCCGGGCATCCCGCGAGGGGGTTCCGCGGCCGGACCGGCGGAGGCTATGGCTAATGACCACGCAGGATAGCGCGACCGCCGAAACGCGCGGCCCGAACACGCGCCGCGGAAGCCGGGGGTAGTCTGGGTCCGGACACACGCCGTCCGGCCCGGCGCGGCGCCCGCCGCCCGGTTGGCCGCGACGGCACCCGACGAGGCACGTGATGACCGACCAGCCGACCCCGCAGCCCGACCGCACGCCCGACGCCGCACCGGCATCCGGCGCGGCGGCCCCCATCGAGCCCGCCGACGCCGCGATCCACCCGGGCAATGGCGGTGGCACGCCGGGCGGTGGCACGCCGGGCGGTGGCCCGCCGGCGCGCCTCGACCGCGTCGAGGTCGAGCACCTCGTCGTCGAGCGGGGAGCGATCGGCGGCGTCCGGGCCGGCGAGGTAGATGCCCGGATGGCCGTCGTGGGCGGCATCGCTGCGGGGCGAGCGGCCGTGGATCTCGGGGCCGTGAGCGGC
>JBBSAS010000514.1:0-1557 GCA_038252055.1 Candidatus Limnocylindrales bacterium | reverse complement strand
GGCCGCCGGGATCCGGACGGCACGCCCGAGCTTGACGCTGGCCAGCGACCCATCGGCGATGCGGCGGCGCACCGTCCGCAGGCTGATTCCGAGGCGAGCGGCCACTTCGGCGGCGCTGAGGTACTCGGGCTCGCTCATGACCAGATAATGACATGACGAGCCGAAACGTGTCAAGGGATGCCACCATTCTCGTGGCAAGGGAACCATCATCCTCTATCGCTGTGGTCACGCGCCATCGCCCTGAGCGATGAGATCCGGCAGGTTCACGCGTGGAGATGCGGCCTACCGGCAGGTTCGGTGCATCCGGGAGCGTGATCGACCCCGGAACCATCGCTCAGAGCGATGAGGCCGGACCCGACGGCCGGACCCGACGGCCAGGCCCGACGGCCGGCCCGGTGGACCGGAGGGCACGCGCGCGGTCGCTCGCCCGAACTCGTCGGCCCTCGTCGGGCCTCAGCGAGATCCGCTCGACGCCCCATCCGCGAGGAGCGCCAGGAGGCCACGCGCGGCGGCGGGATCGGCCACCGCGAAGCGCGCCCGTGTGGATCCGCGGCCCACGTGGATCGTCCAGGCGTCGTCGGGCATGCGGGCGAAGAGATCCTCGTCCGTCCGGTCGTCGCCGATCGCAAGCTCGAAGTCGGGGCGCACCCCGAGGGCCTCGAGCGTCGAGATCACCTCGCCCTTCGTGGCCCATGCGAACCGCACCTCCACGACCTTGCTCCCGCGGAGGACCGCGAGGTCCGTGCCGCCGAGCTGGGCGTCGAGCGTGGACGCCAGGTCGTTCGCGAGCCACTCGCCGAACTCGGCATCGACGAGCCGGTAGTGCCAGGCGAGGGCGTTCTCCTTCTCCTCGACGAGCGATCCCGGTGCGCGGTCCGCAAACTCCTCGAGGATCGGGCGGATCCGGTCCTTCCATGCCGTGTCGGCGCCGGCGTGGAGCGACGCCCATTCGTTGCCCGGGCTCCGCAGCATCGCCCCGTGCTCGGCGGCGATCCACAGTCCCGGGATGGCCCCGAACCACGCCTCGAGCTCCGCGTGCGCACGCCCGCTGACGATGACGGCCGTCGTCGTCGCATCGGCCGCGAGGTGTGCGAGGAGTTCCCGCAGGCCGTCGTCCGGTACGGCGTCGCGGGGCCGCGAGGCGAGGGGCACGAGCGTCCCGTCGTAGTCGAGGCAGACGAGCCGGTGGTCGGCCTGCCGGTAGGCGGTCGCGAGCTCCTCCACCGGCGGCGGCGGCGGGGCGAGACGGCCGCTTCCCTCCCGGGCAGCCGCAGCGTCGCGCAGGCCCGCGAGGAATCGCTCGCTCCAGGTGGCGGCATCGTTGCGGGCCACCCGCGCTCGGAGCGTCGCCATCCGCTCCGCCCGCTCGTCGAGCGGCATGTCGAGGGCCCGCTCGAGTGCAGCGCCCGAGCCGATCTCGTCGTACGGGTTCACCCGGAGGGCCTCGCCGAGCTCCGGGGCGGCCCCGGCGAACTCGCTCATGAGGACCACGCCGGGCACCTCCCGCTGGCAGGCGACGTACTCCTTGGCGACGAGGTTCATCCCGTCGCGGAGCGG
>JBBSAS010000513.1:0-1559 GCA_038252055.1 Candidatus Limnocylindrales bacterium | reverse complement strand
CCCGGTCGTCGTTACACTCCGGCCAGCACCACCCGAGGGCACAGGGGGACCGTGGCGACCAACCCGCAACTCACGCCGGCCGAGTTCGCGCACAAGTGGCGCGGTATCACGACGGGTGAGCGCGCCTCGGCCCAGGCGCACTTCATGGACCTGTGCCGGATGCTCGGCGAGCCCACACCCCACGAGGCGGACCCGGTCGGCGAGTGGTTCGCGTTCGAGAAGGGCGCCGAGAAGCTCGGCGGCGGCGAGGGGTTCGCGGACGTCTGGAAGCGTGGCTTCTTCGCCTGGGAGTACAAGGGCAAAGGCAAGGACCTCAAGGCGGCCTACCGCCAGCTGGTCGACTACAAGGACGCCCTCGAGAACCCGCCGATCCTGGTCGTGTCGGATCTTGAGCGGATCGAGGTGCGGACCAACTTCACCGGCCTGTCGCCGGTCACCAAGGTCGTCACCCTCGACGACCTCGCAGGTGCCGATCCCTCGGCAGCGCTCGCCGTGTTGCGCGCGGTGTTCACGGCACCCGAGGAGCTGCGCCCGATCTTCCGCACGAAGGAGCTGACCGAGGCCGCAGCCGCCCACTTCGCCGAGCTCGCCTGGAAGCTCCGCGACCGGGGCAACGATCCCGAGCAGGTCGCCCACTTCCTCGACCGTCTGCTGTTCTGCCTGTTCGCCGAGGACGTGCAGCTCCTGTCGAAGGGCGTGCTTGCGCGCCTGGCGGAGGCGACCAAGGCGCGGCCGAACCTGTTCGCGAACGCGCTGCGCGAGTTGTTCGCGCGGATGAGCCATGGCGGCGGGATGTTCGGGGCCGAGGAGGTCCGCTGGTTCAACGGCGGCCTGTTCGACTCCGGCGACGTGCTGGAACTGACCGCGCCCGAGATCGGCACCGTCATCGAGGTCGGCCGGCTCGACTGGGCGCTCATCGAGCCCGCGATCTTCGGGACGCTGTTCGAGCGCGGTCTCGACCCCGACCGGCGGGCACAGCTGGGCGCGCACTACACGGACCGCGAGTCGATCTGGAATCTCGTCGAGCCCGTCGTCATGCGGCCGCTCCGGCGCGAGTACGTCGCGATGCAGGAGCAGGTCACGCGCCTCGTCCTCTCGGGGCGGAAGTTCACGAGGGCGACGCCGGCCGACCAGGACCCCGCCCGCGTGTTCGACGCATTCCTCGATCGGCTGCGGACCGTCCGCGTCCTCGACCCGGCATGCGGTTCCGGCAACTTCCTCTACGTCACCCTGCGGGCGCTCAAGGACCTCGAATGGGAGGCGATCAGCTGGGGCTCGCTCGTCCTGCGCCTGCCCCAGCAGATCCCGCAGGTGGGGCCGGAGGCGGTGCTGGGGATCGAGCTCAACGCCTACGCCGCCGAGCTTGCCCGGGTGACGATCTGGATCGGCCAGATCCAGTGGATGACGAACCACGGCCTGGGCTACGACAACCCGGTACTGCGGCCGCTGGACCACATCGAGACGCGCGACGCGCTGCTGGACCTCACCGACCCGACGAAGCCGCGCGAGGCCGAGTGGCCGGCGGCCGAGTTCATCGTCGGCAACCCGCCGTTCCTGGG
>JBBSAS010000512.1:0-1560 GCA_038252055.1 Candidatus Limnocylindrales bacterium | reverse complement strand
GGCCTTTCGCTCGCCCGGACGCCGGTTGCGACCTCGCCGATCGTCAGCAGCTATCTCACCTTCGACACCGCCGCGCAGACGCTCGTCTCGGCGCAGCGAACGCTCTTCGAGCTGCCGATCGGGCCCGCCGTCGCCGTCTTCTTCCTCCTGAGCGCGATCGCCCACTTCACGGTCGCCTTCCCGGCCCGCGGCTGGTACGAGGGGATGCTGGCCCGGGGACAGAACCCGGCGCGCTGGGTCGAGTACGCCCTCAGCTCGAGCGTGATGATCGTCGTGATCGCGACGCTGTCGGGTATCCAGGAGATCGGGACGCTCGTGGCGATCTTCGGGATCAACGCCGTGATGAACCTCTTCGGCTGGAGCATGGAGGCCGCCAACGAGGGTCGCGAGCGCCCACAGTGGCTCCACTTCAACTTCGGCGTGATCGCGGGGATCGTGCCCTGGATCGTCATCATGATCGCCCTCGCCACGACGGCCACCGAGCCGAACGCGCAGCCGATCCCCGGCTTCGTGATCGCGATCTTCATCTCGCTCTTCATCAGCTTCAACGTCTTCGCGATCAACATGGTCCTCCAGTACCGGAAGGTCGGACGCTGGAGTGACTACCTCTTCGGCGAGCGGGCGTACATGCTCTTCAGCCTCATCGCGAAGACGATCCTCGCCTGGCAGGTCTGGTCCGGGACGCTGGCACCGTAGGCGAACCGACCGGCGACAGGAGGAGAGGATCACCGTGCGATACGTCGAGGCCGACGGCCTTCGAAGCTCCGTGATCGGGCTCGGGGCGTGGCAGTTCGGGTCCCGCGAGTGGGGCTATGGCGACGCCTACGCGGACGAGGTCGCGCCTGCCCTCGTTCGGCGCGCGCTCGAGCTGGGGATCTCGATGATCGACACGGCGGAGATGTATGGCTTCGGGCGGTCCGAGCGGATCGTGGCCGGCGCGCTGCACGACATTCCGGCCGCCGACCGCGACGGGGTGACGGTGGCCACGAAGTTCATGCCGATCGCGCCCCTCGAGTCGGTCGTCGCCCGCCAGGCTGCCGGGAGCCGGCGCCGGCTCGAGGTGGATGCGATCGACCTCTACTACGCGCACTGGCCCAACCCGTTCGTCTCGGCGCGCCGGACGATGCAGTCGCTCCGTCCGCTGCTCGCTTCCGGTGCGGTGCGCCGAGTGGGTGTGAGCAACTACGGGCTCGGCCGGTGGCAGGACGCCGAGCGGGCCCTGCGGGCGCCGGTCATCGCCAACCAGGTCCGCTTCAGCCTCGCGAGCCCCGGCCCGGCTGCCGACCTCGTTCCGTACGCAGTCGCGGTCGACCGTCTCGTGGTCGCCTATTCCCCGCTCGGACAGGGTCTCCTCGCCGCGCGGCCGACGAACGGGTCGGATGGGGCTCCCCGGCCCGGCGGGGCGCGGAGGATGTCGCGCCAGTTCCGCGACGGCGCCCGGGCCGCGGTGGCGCCCCTCATCACGGCGATCAACGACGTCGCCCGGCACCACGACGCGACGCCCGCGCAGGTCGCCCTGGCCTGGGTCATCCACCACCCGAACACGATCGCGATCCCGGG
>JBBSAS010000511.1:0-1562 GCA_038252055.1 Candidatus Limnocylindrales bacterium | reverse complement strand
GATCCGGGACCCGTCGGGCGACCAGGCGGGATCGTCGTCCGGGGTCGGCCCGGAGGTGAGCCGCCGCGCGGTGCCCGTCGCGACGTCCACCAGCCAGAGGTGGGCAACCTTGTCGTCGACGAAGCCGGGCCCGTTGAGCATGTTCTGGAGCCGGTCGAAGTAGCGGTAGTCCGAGTGCGGCGTCTCGCCGGGCTTCGGCGGGACCGGCTTGCGGCGGGCCTTGCGGTCCTCGTCGCGGGTGGTCCCGAACGAGGTCGTCCGCACCACGAGCGTGCGTCCGTCGGGCGACCATTCGAAGCCCTCGACCCCCCGCGGCAGGTCGGTCAGCCGGCGCGCCTCGCCGCCGCCGAGCGGCAGGAGGTGGACCTGCGCCCCGTCCTCGCGATCCTTCGGTGCGTCCGGCTCCTCCTCGATGAGCGGCCGGCGGTCGGAGACGAACGCGAGGTTCGTGCCGTCCGGGGAGAAGCGGGCGTTCGTGTCGTGGCGGGCGCCGATCGTCACCTGGCGCGGCGGGGCGCTGCCGTCGGCCGGGGCGAGCCAGACGGCGTGGCGGTAGCCATCGCGCCCGGGGGCAACGGACTGGACCGTCAGGGAGACCTGCGAGCCGTCCGGGGACAGGGCGGGGTCGGAGGGGATTCGGAACCGGTAGAGATCGTCGGGAGCGGGTGGTCGCAACATGGCGCCGAGTGTACGACCCTCTGCCCCCGGTGCACGGGCCGTTATGCCGTGGTGAACGGCCAGCGAGTGCGCGATGATGGTGCCGGTCCACCGACCCGAGCCCCGTCCGCTGCCCCGGAGGCGTACGATGCGCATCCTTCTGGCCCTTGACGGCTCCCCGTGCGCCGACCGGGCGCATGCACTCGTCGCCTCGCTCGCCTGGCCGGCGGGGTCTACGGTGCGAATCGTGGCCGCCCTCGACGTCGCGCCGGCCCTCTGGGGCGGACCCTGGATCCCGGCCGTGCCCGTCGACGCGGATGAGCTCGAGGCGGAGGCCGTCACGGAGCTCACCCGGGTCCTCGAGGACGCGCATGGTCCGCTCGAGGCTGCCGGGCTCGCCGTCGAGGCGGAGCTGCTCCGGGGGCAGCCCTCCACCGCGATCGTCGAGGACGCAAAGCTCTGGGCGCCCGACCTGATCGTGGTCGGGAGCCGCGGCCATGGGCCGGTGGAGACCGCCGTTCTCGGGTCCGTCTCGGCGGCAGTCGTGGACCATGCCGCCTGCCCGGTCCTGGTGGCCCGGGGCGACCACGTCGCCCGGGTCGTGCTGGGCGAGGACGGCTCGCCGGCGGGCGTCCATGCCCGCGACCTCGTCGCCGACTGGCCCGCCTTCGCGACGACCCCGGTCCTCGTCGTGGGGATCGTGGACGTTGCCGCGCCCTGGCGCTCGGGGATCGCCCCCACGATGTTCGCCGCGGCGATGGACGTCTACACCGACATGCTGATGACCGCCCGAACGGCGTATCGCGACACCGTGGCCGCCACCGAGACCTGGCTTCGCGATCACGGCCGCGAGGCCACCGGCGAGCTCCGCGAGGGCGACCCGGCCGACCAGCTCCGGCAGGCCG
>JBBSAS010000510.1:0-1568 GCA_038252055.1 Candidatus Limnocylindrales bacterium | reverse complement strand
GCCGGCGACGATTGGGCACCAGGGGTCGAGCGCGTCCCCTTCGGCTCGACGATCGCGCTCCGGATCGTTCGCTTCGTCGGCGTCCGCTTCGGCCTGGCGCCGCCGCTCGGCCCCGCCGCCTTGCCCTGGGTGACCACCCGCTTCTTCGGCCTCATCGGGCGCTGGCCCCGGACGCGGCATCGTTCATCGCTCGTGCGTCGTTCATCGCTTGTGGGTCCCCGCGCCCGCCGTCGCCTCCCAGTCGATCTCGTCGGCCGCGAAGACGGGCCCCTCCCGGCAGACCCGCTGCGGTCCGTCCACGCCCCAGACCACACAGCCGAGGCAGGCGCCGACGGCGCAGCCCATGTTCTGCTCCATCGCCACCTGGAGGAACGCCTTGCGCCGCGCCTCGGGCAAGCCCGGGCGAACGGGCTTGCCGCGTCCGCGCTTGCGCCCGAGCGTCGCCACCCCGAGACGGCCCCGTCGTCCAGCGGCCAGCCCGGCGAGCGTCCGCAGCATCGGCAGCGGACCGCAGGCGAAGGCCTGGTCGGCCCAGGCCTCGTACTCCTGGACGAGGTCCGTGACGAGGCCGTGGTGGCCCACGCTCCCGTCGTCGGTCGCCACGACGTACTCGACCTCATCGGGGAGGAGCGAGCTGGGATAGACCTCCGACGCGTCGCGGCAGCCGTAGAGGAGGACGACCTGCCGCCCGTCGCGGAGCGCTTCGTCCACGAGGAGGCGGACATCGGCGATCCCGAGGCCCCCCGCAACGAGCAGGAGATGACGGCTGCGGGGGTCCACCTGGAACCCCTGGCCGAGCGGCCCCAGCATGTCGAGCCGATCGCCCGGCCGCATCCGGGTCATCCAGGCGGTCCCCCGGCCCACCTCGCGGAAGTGGATCGAGATCGTGCCGGTGGCGGGGTCGGCCGTGTTCACCGTGAACGGGCGGCGGAGCACGAGACCGGACCTGTCGCCGGTGCGGACATGGACGAACTGGCCGGCCCGAGTCGCCGAGGCCAGCACCGGGGCGTGGTAATGCTGGAGCCACTGGCCGGGCAGCACCTGACGCGTCTCGAGGAGCTCGGCGTCGACGATCTGCATGCGGCGCGTGGCGGTCGGCGCGGGGCGACCGGGCTCCCGGGGCGGGTCCGTCAGGGGCGCCCGTCGCCCTCGTCGCCCTCGTCGCCTTCGTCGCCGGCGTCGCCCTCGTCGGCCCCGGCCTCGTCGCCCTCGACCTCTTCGTCCAGGTCGTTGTCGAGCTCGGGGGCCACCGACGGGTAGGCCTCGGCCACCGCGTCGGCCACGTCGCCGAAGACGTCGGTCGGGTCGTAGAACTCGACCAGCTCCTCCGGGGACTCGAGGGTCCGCCAGATCCCGTCGTCGCCCTCGGGGACGACCTCGGCGGCGAGCCGGCCGGCGCCGGTGAGGGTCAGGCGCTCGTCGTCGTCGTCGATCACGATGAGATCCCCGAGGTAGCTGGCCAGGCTCGAGACGGCCTGCTGGAACTGGTCGAGGAGCGCGGCCTCGGAGATCTGGCTCCGCTCCTGGTACGTCAGGGCGAGGTCGTAGATCCGGTGCGCGGCCGACTC
>JBBSAS010000509.1:0-1575 GCA_038252055.1 Candidatus Limnocylindrales bacterium | reverse complement strand
GCCCAGGTCAGGCACCCGTCGCCGACCGCGAGGCCGATCGCCTCGGCCAGGCGGGGCGGAAGGGACGTCCGGCCGAAGCCGGGCCCCTGCAGGGGAATCCGATCGTCGGCGGCCAGGTCACGGACGGCGATATCGCCTCGCTGGGTTGCGACCCGGTGGTCGCCGGTGATCCGCACGCGATAGCCGGCCCGGGTCCGCAGCTCGAAGACGGGCTTCGTGCCGGTCGGGAAGATCTGGTCCACCGGGTGCGGAGCGCCGTCGCTGCCGATCACGTTGGCGCGCTCGCCGACCATCGATTCGATCGAGCGCCAGCCCTCGTCGGTCGCTACGAGCGTGTCGCCGGTGACGCAGGGGTTCGTCGCGTATTGCCGATCCGAGTTCGAGACCGGGTTCCAGTCGTTGATCGTCGTGTCGTACTGGATGCCAGGGTCGCCGCAGACGTGGGCCGCGTCCGCCATGCGCCGGAAGATGTCGCGCGCCCGGTGGGTGTCCATCGGCACCCCGCCGACCACCGCGTGGGTGGTCCAGTCGCCGTCCTGCTCCACCGCCCGCATGAAGGCGTCGGTGACGCGGACCGAGTGGTTCGCGTTCTGGAAGAAGACGCTGCCGTAGGCCTCGCCGGTGAACGACGGGTCGTAGCCCTCCTCGATGAGGGCCCAGGCCTTCTGCTCCTCGAGCTTCTTGCTGTCGATGAAGTCGAGGATGTCGGGATGGTCGGTGTCGAGGATCACCATCTTCGCGGCGCGCCGGGTCTTCCCGCCCGAGTTGTGGGAGACGATCCCGTTGGCGACGAAGGCGTGGATCCCGGGGACCGTGAAGTCGTAGGTGAGGGCGGGGCCGGCGTCCGTCACGGCCACGACCTCATCCCAGAGGTACTCGTCCCCCAGAACGCGCTCGATCGTGGCGCCGAGCGCCGGGGCGGTGGCCGTCACCCGGTCCACGAGGGCCGGGATGGCCCGGGCCCGGGCATACGAGACGTTGTCGCCGGCCCGGTTGAAGATGCCGAAGCCACCGATCGAGGCCAGGGTGCCGGCCGAGGCGCCCGCGCCGATCGCCGCGCCCGCGCCGGCCGGGCCCCCCGCGCCAGCCGAGGCGCCCGCGCCGGCCGAGGAGCCCGCGCCGGCCGAGAGGCCCGCCGCGCCGGCAGCCTGCGCCAGGGCGCGGGGCCGCGCGAGGAGCGATCGAAGGGCGGGCACGAGCCCGGGGACGACGTCGAGGTTCGGGTTCCGCCCGGTGGCCGCCGTGACGAGCGCCCCTGCGGCGTGCCGCTTGCGCGGCGTGACGAGGTACGGATGGAGCAGGCGCGCCAGGCGGGCGGCCTCGGCGCCGAGAAAGGCGAGCCGTTCGTAGCCACTGATCGTGGAGCGGCGCCCGACGACCCCGAGGTTCAGGGCCAGGAGCTGGAGCTCCTCGGCGAGGCGCGGTGACGCAGTCGCGATCTCGATCCTTGCGCGACCGAGGTGCCCGTCGCCCTCGGCGTAGGCGGCCAGGAACTCCAGGACGAGCGATCGCGGCGACCGCCGCACGGCGAGAGGGACGCTCTTCGCGGCGGATCGTCCGGCGGGCAGCCCGCAG
>JBBSAS010000508.1:0-1575 GCA_038252055.1 Candidatus Limnocylindrales bacterium | reverse complement strand
CTGCCTGCTCGAGGACATGATCGACATCCACGATCGCCACTGGAAGATCCACTGGATGCTGAACTTCGCGCAGCTGAGCGCGACGCTCAACCTCCGGGCGGTCATGGAGAAGACCCACGGCAAGATCAACGAGCAGCTCCTGGGCCGGCTCCAAAACTCGGCCAAGGACCGCAACTGGGACTCGATCGGGGCCCTCTGGAAGATGAAGGAGGAGGCCAAGGCCGACCCGGACCTCGCCCAGATCTTCAAGGCCGAGACCGCCGCTGAGATCATCATCGCCCTCGAGGCCAGCGACCGCGGCAAGCGCTTCCTCGACGAGCGGGTCACTCCCTACCAGCGGGAGTACGGCTACCACGCCGTCTGGAGCCACGAGTTCATCTTCCCGAACGTCGTGGAGGTGAAGGAGCCCGTCATCGAGCTCGTTCGCGGCTACATCGAGACCGACTACGACTATCCCAAGACGATCAAGACCCTTGCTGCCGACATCGACAGCGCGGCGAAGGAGATCCTCGAGGGGCTCGAGGGCGAGGCGCTCGAGGAGATGCGGGCCGCCAACGCGATCAACCTCAAGATGGCGCCCCTCACCCCGGACCACCACTTCTACATCGACCAGGGTGCCAACGCGCACATGCGCCAGGTGCTCTTGGCGCTCGGCCGCAAGCTGGTTGCCCAGGGCGTTCTCGACGAGCCGGGCGACGTCGTGTACTTCAAGTACAACGAGCTGCGCGTCTTCATGGGTGCCCCGGACGCGACCTCCGGTCGCGAGATCGTGGCGAAGGCGAAGGCAGCCCGCGAGAAGTCCTACACCTACCGGCCCAAGGAGTGGGTCGGGACGGCGACGGCCTCGCAGCTCGCCTTCCCGTACCTGAACCTGTGGGGCTTCCCCGACAAGTTCTATCGCAAGGAATCGGCGGCCACCGGGACGATCACCGGCCTCGGCGCCTCCCCCGGCATCGTCGAGGGAATCGCGCGGGTCGTGCTCCGCGAGGACCAGTTCGACGACGTGCGGGCGGGCGACATCCTCGTCTGCCAGATGACGAATCCGGCCTGGGTCGTCCTCTTCACGAAGATCGTCGGTCTCGTGACCGACGCGGGTGGGACCGTGTCGCACCCGGCCGTGCTCTCGCGTGAGTTCGGCATCCCGGCCGTCGTCGGGTCGTCCGTCGCAACCCAGCAGATCAAGAACGGCGACCGGATCCGCCTCGACGGAACGACCGGCGTCGTGGAGATCCTGGAGAGCGCCCCGGCCGCTCCCGCCGTCAAGATGATGGACTGACGTCCTTCTCCATGCCCCGAGAGGCCACGATCTCGCGCAGTGTCCTGAGCGACCGGGTCAAGGATCGCCTCCTCCAGGCGATCCTTGCGGGCCGCTACCCACCCGGCTCCCGCATCGTCGAGACGCGGGCAGCCCGGGAGTTCGGCACCAGCCAGGCGCCGGTCCGGGAGGCGCTGCGCGACCTCGAGGCCCTCGGGGTGGTGGAGATCCACGCGTTCCGCGGGGCCCGCGTCCGTCGTCCGTCAACGGGCGAGCTGCTGGAGGCGTATGCCGTCCGCAGCGAGCTCGAAGCGCTGGGG
>JBBSAS010000507.1:0-1583 GCA_038252055.1 Candidatus Limnocylindrales bacterium | reverse complement strand
CGTCGGCGATGTCGAGCAACTTGTCCACGTCCTCCCGTCGACCGGTGCCGTTCTCGAGGCGCTCGTAGATCTGCGCCAACCAGTACGTGCCCTCGCGGCACGGCGTGCACTTGCCGCAGGACTCGTGCGCGTAGAACTGCGTCCATCGGCGGACCGCCCGCACCACACACGTCGTCTCGTCGAAGATCTGCAACGCCTTGGTGCCCAGCATCGAGCCGACGCCCGCCATGCCCTCGTAATCCAGTGGGACGTCGAGGTGTTCGGAGGTCAGCAGGGGAGTCGACGACCCCCCGGGCGTCCAGAACTTCAGCTCGTGGCCGGCCCGCACCCCACCCGCGTAGCCGAGCAGTTCGCGCAGGGTGATGCCCAGCGGGGCCTCGTACTGCCCGGGAGTGGTGACGTGTCCAGACAACGAGTAGAGCGTGAAGCCAGGGGACTTGTCGGACCCCATCGACTTGAACCAGTCCACCCCGCCGCGCACGACGGCGGGCACGCTGGCGATGGATTCGACGTTGTTGACCACCGTCGGGCAGGCGTACAGACCGGCGACGGCGGGGAACGGCGGGCGTAGGCGCGGCTGGCCGCGTCTGCCCTCCAGCGAGTCCAGCAGTGCAGTCTCCTCGCCGCAGATGTAGGCGCCCGCTCCCGCATGCACCACTAGGTCGAGGTCGAACCCGGACCCGAGGATGTCGGTGCCGAGGAATCCCGCCGCATGAGCCTCGGCAACGGCGGTCTGCATCCGACGCAGCACCGGCACGACTTCACCGCGCACGTAGATGAACGCGTGACGCGCCCGGATTGCGTAGGCGGCGATGATCGCACCCTCCACCAGCACGTGCGGGGTGGCCATCATGAGCGGAATGTCCTTGCAGGTGCCGGGTTCCGACTCGTCGGCGTTGATCACCAGATAGTGCGGCTTGGCCCCGGCGCCCTCGGTGCCCTGCGGGATGAACGACCACTTCTGGCCGGTGGGGAAGCCCGCCCCGCCGCGACCGCGTAATCCGGACTCCTTCACCAGGCCGATCACCGCGTCGGCTTCCATGCTCAAGGCCGTGCGAAGCGCGCGATAACCGGCGTGGCGCTGGTAGGACTCGATGGTCCAGGAGAACGGTTCGTCCCAGTATCTGCTCAAGACCGGTGTCAGGGTCATGGCTGCGCCCCGTTCTTCGGCGGCAGGTCGGCCGACGGAGCAGGCGCCGGCTGGTCGCGAGCCGTCTGCTCGGTGATCTCGTCGTCATCGGGCCCCTCTGCGGTGGCGCCGGATTCGGAGACCGCGGGTGCCGTCATGCCCCGCTCGTGAGCGATCCGCAAGCCGGCCAGCGTGGCGTCGCCGGCGGTGGCGCCGTCGTTGGCGCGGGGCCGCGGATCGGCGAAACCGGCGAGGATTCTCGCCGTCTCGCGGAAGGAGCACGGGGGAGCGCCGCGGGTAGCCGTCACGGGCACGCCGCTGCGAAGGTCGTCGACGAGATCCCTTGCCGACGAGGGTGTCTGATGGTCGAAGAACTCCCAGTTGACCATGATCACCGGTGCGTAGTCACATGCGGCGTTGCACTCGATGTGCTCGAGGGTGACCTTCCCGTCAT
>JBBSAS010000506.1:0-1585 GCA_038252055.1 Candidatus Limnocylindrales bacterium | reverse complement strand
GCGCCGACGAAGAGCCCCGGCGCCCGCTCCGCACCGTCCGCCCCCGGCTCGGTCCCGAGGTCATGGTAGAGCGAGATGAGGGCGGCCGAATCGATGTCGAAGACCGGCTGGCTCAGGCCGCCCGTTCCCTCGACCGGGTAGTCGCCCGAGACCGCGAGGACGTTGCGGATCCCCCGCGCCTCGAGCTCCCAGCCGAGCGACTGGAGCGCGTTCCGGCTCCGATCGCGGCAGGCGACGTGGACGATCACGTCCTGTCCCCTCGCGAGCAGCTCTTCCGCGACCGGCACCGGGCTGGCCATCGCGTGCCCGCCCGCGTTGTCGGTGATCGAGACCGCGGCGATCCGCGGGTCGTCCACGAGCGCCCGTGCCGCCTCCAGGCTCCGGCGGGCCGGCGGATCGAGGGCGAGGCCGCGAGCGGGGACGATCTCGAGGACCGTCACGAACTCGTCGCTCTCGACGAGGCGGTCACGGAGCGGCTGCTTGGCGGGGGTGGTCATGCGGGCGGTGCCTCCACGACGGACGGCAGCGGCTCGAAGCGCAGGCCGTCCACGAACAGGTCGAAGAAGTCGGGCTCGGCCTCGAGCTCCACGTGCTCGATCCGGCCGACGAAGGCCTCCAGTCGGGCGCGCGCCCGGCGGGAGAGGAGGAGGGCGGCGGCGCCGCGCACCGACGCGTTGCCGTGCTGGATGACACGCTCGGCCGGCACCGGCGGCAGGAAGCCGATCCGCTGGGCGTTCGGAACGTCCAGGTGCGAGGCGAAGCCGCCGGCGAGGTGAAGCGCGGCGAGGTCGCCCGGCGCCAGGCCAAGCTTCCGGAGCAGCACGCGCATCCCGACCGCGTTCGCCGCCTTCGCCTGGGCCAGCTGGGCGGCGTCGCCACGGGAGAACGTGATCCCGGCCTCCGGGGCGAGGGTGATCTCGCGGAGCCCGTCGGCGAAGACCGACGCCGGGTTCATCGTCTCGGTCCGCCGCAGCTCGGCGAGGACGTCCACGAGGCCCGATCCGCAGATCCCCTCGGGATCGACGTCGCCGATCGTCCGGATCACCCAGCGCGAGTCCTCGAGCCGCGCGGCCTCAATCGCGCCCTCGGAGCCCGGCATCCCGAAGCGGATCAGGCCGCCCTCGAAGGCCGGGCCCGCCGGGCTCGAGGCCGCCAGCACCCGCCGGCCGTCGGTGATGACGACCTCGGTGTTCGTGCCCACGTCCACGAGCATCGCGGGACCCGTCGAGGTGGCCGGATCGGCGGCCTCCATCATCCCCGTCGGGACGAGGTCGGCGGCGGCATCCGCCCCGACGTGGCAGGCGATGAGCGGCGCGCCCCAGACCCGGGCGTGCGGGTGAACCAGGATCCCGAGCTCGTGGGCGAGGCGGACGACGCCGCTCGTCGGCGACTCCCCCGCGCGCCAGGCGGTCTCGGTCACGCTCCGGAACGGCGAGTGGCCGATCGGGGCGACGTCGAGGTCGAAGAAGAGGTCGCGCATCGTCGCGTTCCCGACGACGACCACCTCGAGGACGTCGTGGCGGTCCAGGCCGAGCTCGGCATAGATCCGCGACAGCTCGTGGTTCAGGGCCCGTCGCACGGCGCG
>JBBSAS010000505.1:0-1588 GCA_038252055.1 Candidatus Limnocylindrales bacterium | reverse complement strand
GGCCGAGACCGGCCCCTGCGGCCCCTGCAGCGAGATCCACTACGACCGCGGCGCCCACCTCTCCGAGGGGCCCGAGTGCGTCCCCGACCACTCCGAGCAGTGCCCACGCTGGCTGGAGATCTGGAACCTCGTCTTCATGGACCTCAACCAGCTGCCCGAGGGCCTGCGCGTCCCGCTCCCGTTCCCGAGCGTGGACACCGGCCTGGGCCTCGAGCGCCTGGCGAGCGTCCTCCAAGGCGTCCTCTCGAACTACGACACCGACCTCTTCACCCCGATCCACGAGACCCTCCGGCGGCTCCTCGGCCATGACCCCGAGGCGTTCGAGGCCGAGCGGTTCAGCTACCAGGTGATCGCCGACCACAGCCGGGCGACCACATTCCTCATCGCCGACGGCGTCCTCCCCTCGAACGAGGGGCGCGGCTACGTCCTCCGCCGGATCGTCCGCCGGGCTGTCCGCCATGGGCGGCTCCTCGGTCGCCGCGAGCCGTTCCTCGCCGAAACTGTGGCCACGGTCATCGACGTCATGGGCGACGCCTACCCGGTCCTCCGCGAGGAGCGGGAGCGGATCCTCGCCACGGTCGCCCGCGAGGAGGCCCAGTTCGCCCGCACCCTCGACGCGGGCACCGTCCAGCTCGAGGAGGCACTCATCCCGCTCACCGACGCCGAGCGCGTCGTCGGCCGGCGGCCCGAGGAGGTCCCCGCGGACGCCCCGGTCCTCCCCGGCGCGTTCGCCTTCCGGCTCCACGACACGTACGGCTTCCCGATCGACCTGACGATTGAGCTGGCGGCCGAGCACGGCGTCCGGGTGGACCGGGACGGCTTCGACGCCGCCCTCGCCGAGCAGCGCGAGCGGAGCCGCGGCGGGCGCAAGGCTGAGCTGGCCCGCCACGCGGAGCTGACGGCGCTCTACGAGTCGATCGGGCGGCGTGCCGGCGACACGGCGTTCCTGGGCTACGAGACGACGGAGGCCGAGGCGACGGTCGTCGGGATCGTCCGCGACGGGGTCGCCTTCGACGAGCTGACCGGCCACGGCGAGGCGGAGGTGATCCTCGACCGGACGCCCTTCTACGCCGAGGGCGGGGGACAGGTCGGCGACCGGGGTGAGATCATCGAACCGGGCGGCGGCTCTCCGCTCCTGACCGTGACCGACACCCAGCGGCCGTCCGGGGGGCTCGTCGTCCACCACGGGACGCTCCACGGTCGGCTACGGGTGGGGGCCCGGGTCAGTGCCGTCGTGGACGCCGAGCGGCGGTCCCGGGCGATGCGGAACCACACGGCCACGCACCTCCTCCACCGGGCCCTGCGGAACGTCGCCGGGTCGTCGGCGAAGCAGGCCGGCTCCCTCGTCGCGCCCGAGTACCTCCGCTTCGACTACCCCTTCGACCGGCCCATCACCGACGAGGAGAAGCGGCAGATCGAGGACCAGGTCCGCGGCGTCATCCGCGACGACCGCCCCGTGAGCGTCGCCTTCTCCTCGATGGCCGAGGCGATCGATGCGGGCGCCGACGCTTTCTTCGACGAGAAGTACGGCGAGACGGTCCGGACGGTTCGCGTCCGGGACTACAGCTTCGAGCTCTGCGGCGGCACG
>JBBSAS010000504.1:0-1594 GCA_038252055.1 Candidatus Limnocylindrales bacterium | reverse complement strand
CAGCATCTGGCGGGCGTAGTTCCACTCGTAGACGGCCGTCGTGACGTCCAGGCCCTCGTAGCACTGCAGGCGGATGAGCCGCGTGTCGAGGGTCTCGGCGAGGGTCTTGGCGAGCTGAGTCTTGCCGACGCCGGCCTCCCCCTCGAGGAGGAGCGGGCGCTCCAGGGCGAGGGCCAGGAAGACAGAGGTCGCGAGCGATCGGTCGACGATGTAGTCGCGGGCCCGGAAGGCGGCCTGGAGGCCCTCGATCGTGGCGGGCTCGCCGGCGGCCGATGCGGTCGGGGGTTCGTGCGTCGTCATGGCCGCCGATGCTACACCCCGCCGCGCGACGGCCGATCGGCGCCGGGAATGCCGGTTCCGGCGGCCTCGAACGATGGGCACCATCTCGCTGGCGGTCGTGTTCTTCGCCATCGGCCTGATCGTGATCGTGAGTCTGTCGCGGAACGTCGGGATCTGACCGGCGTTGGCGTACGATCCGCCACATGACCGCTGTCGGAGATCTCCTTGCCGGTCGCTACCGGATCGACGCGGCCCTCGGGACCGGGGGGACGGCCAGCGCCTGGCGCGTCCGCGACCTCCGCCTCGATCGCGACGTCGCCGTCAAGGTCCTCCTCCCGGAGTGCGCAGCCGACCCCGAGATGGCAGAACGATTCGAGCGCGAGGCGCGCACGCTCGCGACGTTTGACGATCCCCACCTCGTCGCGATCCACGACGTCGTGGACGGAGACGCGCCCGCCGGCACCGTCGGCGAGCCGTTCCTCGTGATGGAGCTCTGTCTCGAAGGCTCGCTCGGTGACCGGCTCGCTGGCGGCTCGGCCCTCCCGCTCGGGACAGCCGCCCCGATCCTGGCCGGGGCGGCGGCCGGCCTTGCCACGCTCCACGCGCGGGGCGTCGTCCACGGTGATGTGACCCCGCGGAACATCCTCCTCGCCGGCGGCTCGGCGAAGCTGGCCGATCTCGGCCTGGCCGGGCCGGGCCCGGTTCCGGTTCCGGGCGCCGATGGCACCGCGTGGTCGGGTGGTCCCGTTGGCACGCTCGGGTACATGGCCCCCGAGCGGCTCGCCGGGCACGCTGCCACGACGGCCTCTGACGTCTACGGCCTCGGCGCAGTGGCGTACCGGGCCCTCTGCGGCGACCTGCCCCGGCCGCCCGGCTCGACCGACGAGGCGGACGGCGAAGTCGCGACCGCCGCGGCGAACCCCGTTCCCCCGATCCGGGCGCGGGTCCCCCACCTCGAGATCGGCACGGCGGACGCAGTCGACCGGGCCCTCGACGTCAATCCCGCTCGGCGGCCCGCTGCCGCCGAGATGGCGGCCGCGTTCGCGAGGGCGGCGGCCGGGGAGGCCGTGACGGCAGAGGCGCCGCAGGGCCGATCGATCCTGGCGGCAGCCACTCCCCCCGGCGCGCGTGACGCCGCGAGCCGGCTCAGGGCCGACAGCCCACCCGGCGCCGGCGGACCGCCCCCGGAGCCGACAGCTGCGAGTCGGCCGCGCAAACCGCTCCCGGATCCCGGACCCGACTACCACGGCCCCGGGATGTGGAACGGCGAGCTGGTCGCCGTCATCGTCGTCGTCATCGTCATCATCGGCCTCGT
>JBBSAS010000503.1:0-1595 GCA_038252055.1 Candidatus Limnocylindrales bacterium | reverse complement strand
TCCTGCGGCTCATCGGCTGGTGGATCTCCGGGGCGGTCTTCTACCTCGGCTTCATCTGGATCCTCATCGACAGCCGGCGCCGCGGCTGGCACGACCTCATCGCCGGAACCTGCGTGATCAGGTCGCGCTGAGGCCCCACGCACGACCGGGTCCGGGGGCTCGGGTCCGCGGCTCTCACCGAGCCTGTACCGGCCCTGGTCGCTCTGGCCCAGGCGGCTCACCACCGCCCGGACGGCCACGTCGGCCAGGCCCCGTCGGTCAGGGCCCCGAAGGAGTCGAGCCCGGAGTCCCCGTCCCGCCACACCCCCCTGAAGGGAGCACCTACTCCGCGGCCCGGAACGTGACCGTCGCCGTCATGTTCCAGCGGAGACCGCCCGGCACGGTGGCCGGCTCGACGACCGCGCGGTAGACGATGTCGCCCTGCGAACTCGTCCCGAAGCCGTCCACCGAGACGACGGTGCCGTCGAGCGTCACGCCGGGCAGTCCGTCGAAGGTGATCGACACCGGCGACCCGACCGCGATGCGGGCGACCACCGTCTCGTCGAGGTTCGTCGTCTCGATCCGCCAGGCGGACGTGTCGGCGACGCGGACCAGCACCACGCCGGGCCCGGCCTGCTCGCCAGCGCGCGCGTCGAGCGATGCGACCGTGCCGGCGAACGGCGCGCCGACCGTCAGCTCCGAGGCTCTCGCCTGCGCTCCCGCGAGGCCGGCCTTCGCGCGATCGAGCTCGGCCTGTGCGCCGGCCACCCCGGCAACGGCGGCGTCGCGCGAGGCCGTCGCGGCCCGCAGGTTGGCCCGCGCCCCGTCGAGGGCGGCAACGGCCGCGTCCGTATCGGCGTTGGCGGCCCGCTTCTGGGCGGACGAGGCTCCCGACGGCAGCGCGTCCCGAGCGGCCCGGGCGCCCGACACGGCCGCCTTCGCCTGGTCCACGGACGCGGTCGCCGCATCGCGCCCGGCGACTGCCTGCGCCTGGGCCGCCTTCGCCCGGTCCAGGCCGGCCACGGCCGCGTCCACGGCAGCGGTCGACGCGGCAACCTCGGCATCCGCGGCCCCGGCGTCGAGCCGGACGAGCGGCTGGCCGGCCGTGACCGTGTCGCCCTCCGCGACGAGGACCGCCGCGATTGTCCCGGGAACCTGCGTGGACAGCTCTGCGTGGCGGACCGGGACTGCACGGCCGTCGGCGACGATCTCGCCCGACGTTGGGACCGGCCCGATCGAGGGCTCCGGCGTCGAGCCGGAGGAACCCACCAGGGCGGACCCGCCACCCAAGAGGAGCCAGCCGCCGGCGACCGCGGCGATGACGACGACGGCGACAATGGCGAGGCGGCGCATGGGAGTTCCTCTCGGCTGGGACGGCGGCGGGGTGGACGGCGGTGGGCTGGGCGGTGACGGCGGCGTGGGCGGTCGCGCGCCCGGCGGCGCATCCTGCGGCAGGTCGTTCATTCGTAGGCCAAGACCTCCCGGACCGCGAGCCGCGAGGCACGCCAGGCCGGGACGAGGCTCGCGACGGCGGCAAGGACGAGGACGATCGCGAGCCAGAGCACCACGCCCTCGAGCGAGATCTCGTAGGAGAGCGGGCGGGCCAGGAAGACCAT
>JBBSAS010000502.1:0-1598 GCA_038252055.1 Candidatus Limnocylindrales bacterium | reverse complement strand
CCCATCATGCCGGGGCCATAGCCGCCGACCGCGCCCCCGACGCGCGGTCCCAGGACCGTAGCGCCGACCGCGAGGGCGGCGATGACGAGCGCGATGATCGCGAGCACGAGCGCGGGCGAGGCCGCGCGTGCGGGAGCGTTCTGCATCTGTGGACTCCCTGTGGATTCGGGCGGGGGGAAAGCCGTCACGGCTCGCTCGACAGCCGTCATGGCGCCGTTCGCGGGGTAGATTCGGTATCGAGCAGGCTCCGGGCCCGCTCGAACTCCTCGGCGCTGATCTCGCCGCGAGCGAAGCGGGAGCGCAGCACGTCGAGGGCGTCGTCCCGCGCGGGGCGTGGCGACGGCGCCCGGACCAGGAACCAGGCCAGGGCCACCAGGGCCAGGATCCAGGCCCCCATCCAGAGCCATCCGGCGAGGCTCATGGTCCATCCGGTCATCATCGTCATGTCACCTCGCTTCACTGCACCGCCGAGGAGCTGGGGCTCCAGCTGCCGCGCGGCCGGTATGGAGACGAGGATCGTCGGTCCACCTCAAGGCCCCGTGAAGCGCGCGCCAGGACTTCCTCAAGTCCGGGTCAAGATGCGAGATCAGGCGGCGGGTAGCTCCAGGAGGAACGTGGCCCCGGCGCCCAACCCGGCGCTTTCCGCCCAGGCCCGACCGCCCATCGCCTGGGCCAGCGCGCGGGAGATCGCCAGGCCGATCCCCGAGCCACCGGAGGCACGACAGCGGGCGGCGTCCACCCGGTAGAAGCGCTCGAAGACGGCATCGAGCTGGTCGGACGCGAGACCCGGTCCGCGGTCGGCCACGCTGACCGTCGCGTGCCCGCCGCGCACGCCGATGGTGACCACGATCGCCGATCCGTCCGGGGCGTGCCGCAGCGCGTTGGAGAGGTAGTTCGAGAGCACCTGCGCGATGCGGTCCCGATCTCCGCGGGCGTGTCCCGGCGCGGCGCGGACCAGGAGCTCGATCGCCCGCGGGGCGGCGAGCGGACGGAAGCGGCCGACGACGTCATCGACCAGGTCTGCGAGATCCACTGCCTCGATCCGCAGGGGGAGCTGACGGGCCTCCGCCCTCCAGAGTTCCGCCAGGTCGCTGACCATGCGGTTGAGTCGGCCGGTCTCGGCCCGCAGGAGCCGCCAGGTCTTGGCGGTCGGCTCGACGACCCCATCTTCGAGCCCTTCCAGGTACCCGTCGAGCGTGGCCAGCGGTGTCCGCAGCTCGTGGGCCACGTCGCCGACGAGCTGGACCCGGCGTCGTTCGGTCGCTTCGAGCGAAGCCGCCATCTCGTTGAACGAGGCGGCCAGCTCGCCGTACTCGCGGGGGTCGGCAACCGGGACCCGCTCTGCATAGTGGCCACCCGCGATGCGCCGGGCGGCGGCGGCGAACGCGCCGATGGGGCGGGCCAGTCGTCCGGCGACCGCGACGCTCACGACCGTCGCGCTGGCGATCGCGATGACCGTTGCCGCCACCAACGCCCGCTGCATCGCGACGTCGAAGGCGGCCCGGGTCGCGTCGTCCATCGCCTGGCCCATCGGGTCGCCGGGGCGATGCCCCATCGCCTCGGCGAAGTAGCCCGGCCCGACCAGGAGCGCGGCCATG
>JBBSAS010000501.1:0-1599 GCA_038252055.1 Candidatus Limnocylindrales bacterium | reverse complement strand
GCCGGTCTCCCGGCCCGGGAACCGGCGCTCGACATCGTCCCGCTCTTCGAGTCGGCCGAGGCGCTCACCTCGGCGCGGGCGATCTTGGCGGCGCTCCTCGCCGACCCTTCGTACCGAGCCCACCTGCGAAGCCGTGGCGATCGGCAGGAGGTGATGCTCGGCTACTCCGACTCGAACAAGGAGTCGGGATACGTCGCGGCGAACTGGCTCCTCTACCGGGCCCAGGAGCAGCTCGTCGCCGCGGCCGGGGAGGCGGGGATCACGCTCACGATCTTCCACGGGCGCGGCGGCGCGATCGGCCGGGGCGGAGGGCCGGCTCACCGCGCGGTCCTGGCGGCACCGGCCGGATCGGTCGCCGGCCGCCTCAAGCACACGGAGCAGGGCGAGGTGATCGCCGCCCGGTACTCGAACGCCCAGCTGGCCCTTCGGAGTCTCGACCAGACCGTCTCGGCGACCCTCCTCGCATCGACGCCCGAGCACGATCGCGCGGTCGCCGAGGCGGCGCGCCAGGGGGCCGCGGCGATGGACGAGCTGGCGCCCGCGGCGCGGATCGCATACCGGGCGCTCGTCTGGGACGACCCGTCGTTCGAGGAGGTCTTCGCCGCCGCGACCCCGATCGAGCAGATCGCAGGGCTCCGTCTCGGCTCCCGGCCCGCGGCACGGGGCAGCGGGCCCTCAGCGATGGTCCCGTCGCTCGAAACGCTCCGGGCGATCCCCTGGGTCTTCGCCTGGACGCAGGTCCGGGCCAATCTCCCGGCGTGGTACGGGCTGGGAACGGCGGTCGAGGCGTATCGCGCCCGCCACGGGAAGGCCGGCCTGCGCCGTCTCGGTCGCCTGGCCGCGGGGTGGCCGTTCTTCCGGGTCCTGGTCCAGAACGCGGAGGTGGCCCTCGCGCGGACGGAGCCCGGGATCGTGGCCCGCCACCTGGCGCTCGCGGGGACCGAGGGCGAACGAGTCGCCCGGCTCCTCGCCGCAGAGCACGAGCGGTCGGTCCGGGCGATCCTCGAGATGACCGGGCAGACGGCGCTGCTCGACGGCATCCCCGCGCTCCAGCGCTCCCTCGAGGTTCGAGCGCCCTACCTTGATGCGCTGACCGAGATCCAGGTCGAGGCGCTCGGCCGCCTCCGGGCGGGTACGGCCGGCGATGGGACGGACGAGCGTGCGGAGCTGGAACGACTGGTCGCGCTCACGATCAGCGGGATCGCCGCGGGCGTCCAGGGGACGGGGTAGGGGACGGGGTAGGGGACGGGCGCAGCGGTCCGCGGTCACGATCCCGACGTGCGGGGTCCCGACGCGGTACCCTCGGTGGCGCCGATGACGACGCCCGATCCGACCTCCCAGCGCGCCCCCGGCGCAATCCGCCTCCCCGCCGACGACCCGTCGCTCTTCGATCTGGATCTCGACGGCCTTGCCCTGCGCTGGGCCGAGGCGATGAGCCGCGCCCCGATGTCGGCCGCCGAGATGATGGGCGCCGACGCGAAGGCCCAGCGGCTCGGCGTGCGCGGCATCCGCCTCATGGAGCACGCGGGGACCGCCGTCGGGGCCGCGGCGCGCTCCCTGGCCGTGGCGGCCGGGCGCTGGGACGGCAGCCCGGTCCTC
>JBBSAS010000500.1:0-1599 GCA_038252055.1 Candidatus Limnocylindrales bacterium | reverse complement strand
TTCGCCTTGGCGAACGCCTTCAACTGCTGCCGGTCGGCGCGATCCGCAGCGATTCCATGTGACCCACCCGTTCCATCCGCTGCTCGGCCAGGAGTTCGACCTCGTCGGATACGCCCATACGTGGGGCGAGCACCGGGTCTTCTTCCGGGAGCCCGGGCAGGAGCGGGTGCAGTCGCTGCCGGCGGGCTGGACCGACGTCGAGGGTCCTGACCCCTTCCTCGTCCTCTCGGGCGGACGGGCCTGCTTCCGGGTCGAGGACCTTGCCGCCCTGGTCCGGCTCCTCGACGAGCTCGACGGAGGGTGTCAAGGAGATTCCGCCGCTGATGGCAAGGCGATTATGCCGCCTCGACACGGGAGAGCTGATGAAGGCGAGGAGCAGACCGATGGCCGATGAGCGTACGTTGTGCGAGATCCATGCTGCGGAACCTGTTGACGAAGACATCAGAGGCGGCATAATGAGCAAGACAGCATTCCTTGAGGAGGAGCACCGTGGACGCCGCCGATGGCAAGCTCGCCGCGCTCCGTCGTCATCACGCGCAGCACCCGCACCCAGACGCGGTGCGCGACTCGGCGTTCACGTCGGGCGACCCCTTCTTCGATCCACGCGATCTCGTCCAGGTGAGATACGAGATGCTGCGCCGGGTCCGCGAGGAGGGAGCGTCGGTGACCGGCACGGCGGCCGCCTTCGGCGTCTCGCGGCCGGCCTTCTATGCCGCTGCGGCGAGCTTCGAGCTGGCCGGCCTGCCGGGGCTGGTCCCGGAGCGACCCGGGCCGCGCCGGGCGCACAAGCTCAGCGAACCGGTGGTCGAGGTCCTGGCGGCGAGCCTCGCCGCGGACCGCTCGCTCACCTCGGCCGATCTTGCCCGGATCGCGGAGGAGCGGTTCGGGATCGGCGTCCACCGGCGCAGCGTGGAGCGGGCGCTGGCGAGGCGAAAAAGGGGGCTCCGCGGGCAGGGTTGAAGCTCACGGCCTCGCCCGCGACGCTGGCCCGCACGTACGAGGCCCTGCGGGCGGGGGCCGTCGGCGCGCTCGCGACCGGGGTCCCACGCGGTCTCGCCGTCCTGCGCGGCGCCGGCATGGTCGCCTGGATGGCGGCCTGCCCGCCCGACCGGGCCGTCACCGCGCACGAGCGGCCGGTCGTCCCTGCCATGGGGCCGCACGCAGGGTTCGGGCGCGAGCTCGTCGGCGTGCTCGCCGAGATGGCCCTCGCCCCCCGCACTCTCTCGGAGGTGATGTCGTGAACGCCGAGCAGCACAGCAAGATCAGCGCGACCCATCTTCTCCGCCGGGCGTACCTGTACGTCCGCCAGAGCACGCTGCGCCAGGTGCTCGAGAACACCGAGAGCACCAAGCGCCAGTACGCGTTGCGCGAGCGGGCGATCGCGCTCGGCTGGCCGTCGGACCGGGTGGTCGTGATCGACAGCGATCTCGGGCGCTCGGGCGCCGACAGCGACCGCGAGGGCTTCGCGCGTCTCGTCGCCGCGGTCGGCCTGGGCGAGGTCGGGGTGGTGCTGGGACTCGAGGTCAGCCGCCTCGCGCGCAGCTCGACCGACTGGCACCGCCTGCTCGAGATCTGCGCCCTCACCGACACGCTCATCTG
>JBBSAS010000499.1:0-1600 GCA_038252055.1 Candidatus Limnocylindrales bacterium | reverse complement strand
GGCGATCCCGCCGGGCTCGTCCGGCACCTCGACGAGGATCGGCGAACCTTCCACGTAGCGATGTCCGAGGCCGTGGAGGACCTCTCGCGTGGCGTCGTCGTCCGAGGTGGTGATGAACGCGCAGCCCATCTCGCCGGCGCCGACGCCGCCGATGTGGCGGATGTCGATGCCGCGGGCCGCGAGTCCGCGGGCGAGGTGCGCCAGCTCACCGGGCCGGTTGTCGAGCTGGACGACGAACTGTCGGGCCATGGCGGCCTGCCTCCCTGGCCCACGACCGGGCCGACCTCGACGATCACGGCGCCGCGGACGACCGCGGGACGCGGCGGGACCCCGAGGAGCGGGCGCCCGGCGCCGTGATCGTCGCCCCGAAGCAGGCACCGGGCCAGTGCCGAGGGTCCGGGCCAGCCCGGGCCGAATGGCCGGGAGGGCGCCTCCCGGCCGGCGCCATCCGCCGGGCGCCGGGGTCACCGGGCGCCGGGATCCAGGGCGCGGGGACCGTCGATGCCCGGAGCCGACGCGATCACAGCCCCGGCCGGCAAGGGCCGGGGATCAGCTTCGGGCAGCCGCCACGAACCGCCGGGCCCGCTCCGGATCCACCGGGTTCCACGTGTAGCCGTCCACCTTGAGCGAGCTGCCGACGATGCAGCCGTCCGCGAACTGGAGGTACTGGGCGATCGTCTCGGCGCGGGCCCCGGTGTTGAGGAGGACCGGCACGTCCTCGGGAACGGCATCCCGGATCGTCTCGAGGGTCGCGAGGTCCGGCTGCGCCCCGGCCATCGGTCCCGACACGAGGATCGCGTCGGCGAGGCTCGAGACGGCGGTCGAGCGGGCGACCTGGGCGGGAGTCCGGCTGCCGATCGGCGAGGCGAACTCCGGGGTGACGTTCATGAAGACGCCCAGGGCGTCCGCGCCCAGCCGGCGGCGGTCCCGGAGTGTCCGGGCGCAGTCGGTGTTCCAGAGCCCCATGTCGGACTCCCAGACGCCGGTCGTCACCTCGCGGATGAACGCGGCATCGGTCGCCACCGCGGCGGCCAGCGCGATCTTCGGGTCCCACAGGAAGTCCACTCCGAAGGGGATCCCGGAGGGCCGGCACTCGGTCACGACCCGGGCCATGAAGGCCGCCGACTCGGGGCCCGCGTCGAGCTCATACGGCCGGTCGTTCTCGTTGCAGAAGAGGAGCGCGTCGAACCCGGCCTCCACGAGAACCTCGACGTCCCGGCGGAGCGTCTCGATCACGCCGTTCATCCCGCCGGCGGCGTCGTAGAGCGGCGTCCCCGGCAGGGCCGGGACGTGGGCCATCGCGATGAGCGGCTTGGCCTGGGTCGGGAAGATCGTGCGGAACCGGGAGGTCATTGCGCGTGTTCTCCTTGCGGGCGGTGGGTGGAACGCTGCGGGCGGTGGTCAGGCCTCGAGGCTGGCGATGCCGGTCACGAGCGCCTCGACGAGATCCGCGAGGTTCGCGAGGTCGGCGAGGTCACAGGTCTCGACCGGTGAATGCGTGTAGCGGATCGGGAGCGAGAGGCAGATGAGCGTCGGCGACGGATCGACGGCGACGAGCGTCGAGGCATCGGTCACGAGGCCGACGAGCGCCTCGCGCTGG
>JBBSAS010000498.1:0-1600 GCA_038252055.1 Candidatus Limnocylindrales bacterium | reverse complement strand
GAGGACCCGATGATCCCCGCCGAGCCGCTGACCCCCCGCACCGTCACCGTCACCGGAACCGGCCGCGTCACCGCTGCTCCGGACATCGTCGAGCTGCGGCTCGGTGTTGCCGTGACCCGGCCGACGGCCTCCGCGGCGGCCACCGATGCAGCGGCGGCGATGACCGCGGTCCTGGGCGCGTTGCGAGCCGCCGGCGCCGCGGGCGAGGACCTGCGCACCGAGGGCCTCACCCTCGCGCCGGTCCACGACTACCGCGGGGAAGGCGCCCCCACGCTGCGCGGCTACGAGCTCCGGAACGCCGTCGTGGCGCGCCTCCGTGATCTGGCCCGGCTTCCGGAGGCGATCGACGGGGCGATCGCCGCCGGGGCGACGACGCTCGACGGCGTCCGCTTCGCGGTGGAGGATCGCGCGGCCGCCGAGATGGAGGCTCGGTCTGCGGCGGTCGGCGACGCGCTCGCGAAGGCCGTGGCACTCGCGGTCCCGGCGGGTCGCACGGTCGGCGAGGTGCTGGCGATCCGCGAGGCACTCCCGGCGTCGGGCCCGGTGCCGGTCGTCCGCGCCACCCGGATGATGGCCGCGGAGGCGACCCCGACCCCGGTCGAGGCCGGAGAGGCGGAGATCGCGGTCACCGTGGAGCTGGTCGCGTCCCTCGCCTGACCTCTCGTCGCCTGCGGCCTACGGGGCGGCGACGACGCGCAGCACCGCCCCCTCGAGATCCACGACGTAGGCCTCGCCGGCCTCGTCCTCCCCGAAGGAGACGACCTTCCGCCCGGACTCGAGGAGCACGCGTGGTGTCGGGTCGGCGGCCGCCGCGTCGAGCCCCCAGATCGTCCCGCTGCAGAAGTCGGCGAAGAGGTACGTTCCGGCGAGGCCCGGGATCGCCGTCCCGCGGTAGACGAACCCGCCGGTGACCGAGCAGCCGGCGTCGTGCCCGTACTCGGCGACGGGCAGGACGAGCCCGGCGCGGTCGCATCCCTGCGCCGGCTCGAAGCAGGCGCTCGCCTCCATCGTGTTCCAGCCGAAGTTCGGACCCGCCGGCGACCCGGCCGGCCAGTGGTCGATCTCCTCGAAGCGCTCTTGGCCGACGTCGCCGATCCATAGGTCGTCGATCTCCCGGTCGAACGAGAAGCGCCACGGGTTGCGGAGACCGGTTGCCCAGATCTCCGGCCGTGCCCCGGATCGTCCGATGTACGGATTGTCGGCGGGGATCCCGTACGGTTTGTCACCCGAGGGACCGGGGTCGATCCGCAGGAGCTTGCCGAGGAGCGTGTCAAGCGCCTGTCCATTGCCGTCCGGGTCGCCCCCCGAGCCGCCATCGCCCATCGCGATCCAGAGGAGCCCGTCGGGGCCGATCACCAGCGCCCCGCCGTTGTGGTTGGCGTGCGGCTGCCGGACCCGGAGGATCACCCGCTCGGTCGCGGGATCGGCCCGGTCGGCGGTCGGATCCGGCGCTCGGAACTCGCTGACGACGGTGTTCCCGTTGCGGTCGGTGTAGTCGAGGAAGAAGCGCCCGTCGGTCGCGAACGACGGGGCGAACGCGAGCCCGAGGAGGCCTCGCTCGCCCCCGGTGCTGACCTTCTTCGCGATGTCGAGGTACGGT
>JBBSAS010000497.1:0-1604 GCA_038252055.1 Candidatus Limnocylindrales bacterium | reverse complement strand
GGCGGTAGCCTCTACCCGGCCGACCTGATCGCCTCGCGCGACCGGGACGTGATCGCCGAGCGAACGCGGGCCGCCCTCGGCTGGGTCCGCGAGGCCCGCGCGGCGGAACACCCGCCCCGGGGCGCCGTCGTCCCCACCCCGCCGACTCCGCCGATCCCGCCGACCCCCGCACGGAGATCCCACCGATGACCGACTTCGACGTCGACCGCATGCTCGCCCTGCCGCGCCTTTCCGGCCTGCGCCTCTCGCCCGACGGCCGCCGGCTGGTCGTGGCCGTCTCCGGTCCCGATCCCGAGGGCACGAAGATGCGCTCCGCCCTCTGGCAGGTCGATCCGGCCGGTGAGGCGGCGCCGCGGCGGCTCACCCGATCGGCGGCCGGCGAGGCCGGTGGCGCGGCGTTCCTGCCCGACGGCTCGCTCCTCTTCACCTCGAGCCGCGCCGACCCCGACGTCAAGCCCGACCCGGACCACACGGTCCACGCCCTCTGGATGCTGCCGCCCGACGGCGGCGAGGCGCGACTCCTCGTCGCCCCGGACGACGGCGTGGACGGGATCGCGACGGCCCGCGCGGCCGCGGTCGTGGCCTTCGGGGCCGGGATGTTCCCCGGCGCCGCGGATTTCGCCGCCGACGCCGAGCGGGCGAAGGCCCGCAAGGAGGCCGGGGTGTCGGCCCTCCTGTTCGAGAACGACTACCCGATCCGGAACTGGGACCACTGGCTCGCCCCGCGCCGCCGCCGCCTCTTCGTGGCCGGCGTCGCCGCGGATCCCGAGGCGCCCCTGCCGGCGCCGCGCGACATCGAGGCCGACGTGGAGCCGGACACGTTCGAGGAGGTGGGCTTCTCGCTCTCGCCCGACGGGTCGGTGCTCGTGACGGCCCGGAATGATGCCTCAACGCTGCCCCGGATCCGCTGCGACCTCGTGGCGATCGACGTGGCAACGAGCGAGCGCCGCGCGCTCACGCAGGGCGACGCGTGGTACCGCGACCCGGCGGTCGCGCCCGACGGACGCTCCGTGGCCGCGCTCCGTGAGACGTTCGGCACGCCCGACGAGGCGAGTGCGGTCTCGCTCGTCGTCGTGGACCTCGCGACCGGCGAGCAGCGTACGCTCGCGGCCGGGCTCGACCGCTGGCCCGAGGGCCCCACCTGGGCGCCGGATGGCTCGGCGATCTTCTTCACCGCCGACGACGCGGGCCACCATGCCGCCTTCCGGGTCGAGGTCGCGACCGACGCGGTCACCCGCCTCGCCGCCGAGGGCGCGTTCGGTGATCTCTGTCCGAGTCCCGACGGCGCCTCCGTCTATGCGTTGCGCTCAACGATCGGTTCGCCGCCACGAATAGTTCACCTGGACGCACGGAAGGCCGACCAAACGGCGGTCGAGCTGCCGAAGGGCATCGACGAGGGCGGCATCGACGCCCCCGGCGTCGTCGAGCGGCTCGTCGCCCAGGCGGCCGACGGCACCGAGATCGGCAGCTGGCTCGTGCGCCCGGCAAGTGCCTCGGCGGAGACGCCTGCCCCGCTCGTCGTCTGGGTCCACGGCGGTCCGCTCGGCTCGTGGAGCAGCTGGCACTGGCGCTGGAACCCCCACGTCTTCGTCGCCCGCGGCTAT
>JBBSAS010000496.1:0-1617 GCA_038252055.1 Candidatus Limnocylindrales bacterium | reverse complement strand
CTCGAGCTCGACGACGCGCTGAGCGCGAAGTCCTTCACTGCGACGGACATGTAGGTGAGCGGCTGACTCCCACTACGGGCGCCCCACATCGCCCAGAATGCCGCAGGTCATCGGTCGGCGAGCTCTGTGGGGAAATTCGATGAGCAAACCTGGGGCCTTTCGGCGAGCGGCATCAGGGTGGCCACCCTTGCTCGGCTACCCGCCCGGCTGCCGGAGGACCTCGACGAGTTGCACAAGATCGTCAATGATGGTGCCGACGCCGCGGGCCGCGACCCCGCCGGCGATCCGTCGGCTACAGAACATCTCCGGCCAGTTCGCGACGACGACGCCGGGCTGCTCGTGGCTCGGTCGTCGCGGCCGACGACCCAGTCCCGATCGAGTACTTCGCGCCGGACGTCCGGAGCTTGTCGCCGCCAAGCCAGGTGCCTTGGCCCGTGAGGTTGCGGCGGCCACACTGCGGCAGTCGCCCGCGGTCAAGGCGTCACGAGGGGCAGGAAGATCGTGTCGACGATCTCCTTGATCGCGTCGTCGGGCAGCGGCCGGAGGGTGAGGAGGACCTCCTGCCGGAGCAGGTCGAACGGCAGCCGTGCGATCCGCCGCGTGAGCTTGGCGGGGTCGATCTCCCCGCGCTCCACCCCGCGCCGCACGATCTGCTCGGTGGCTGAGTCGCGCCCGCCGAGGAGCACCTCGCGGAGGTCGGACAAGCTCGTTCCCGTCTCGTCGTAGTATGACGCGAGTTGGATTGTGAGCAGCGTGGCGAGGCCGATCCTGGTCCGGTTGGCCTGGCGCAGCAGCGTGAGGACGTCGCCCCGCAGCGTCCCCGTGTCGGGCGGCTCGGCGCGGTCCTGCGCGACGCCGTACCCGATAGCGGCGCGGACCAGCTCGTGCTTACCGGGCCAGCGCCGGTAGAGCACTGGCCGGCTCGTGCCCGCTCGGGTCGCGACGGCGTCGATGGTGAGAGCGTCGTACCCGTGCTCGTTGAGTTCGTCCCAGGCGGCCGCGAGCAGGGCGTTCTCGAGCTCCTGACCGCGCCGGCGACGTTGCACACCGCCCTCCCTAAGATCCACTTGCGTATCCTATCGCGGATACCTATTCTGACTAAGATACAACATGTATCTTAGAAGAGGTCCCGTCATGGCCACGAGAGAAGTGCTCGACCACGCCCTGCGGCGCACCGCGATCGCGGTCGTCGTCGGCGCCCTCGCGGTGGTCTTCGACACCACGATCGTCAGCCTCGCGCTGCACACCCTCGCGACCGGCCTACAAACCACGGTGGACACGATCCAGTGGGTCAGCACCGGCTACCTGCTGGCGCTCGGCGTGACCATTCCGGTCGTCGGATGGGCGCAGAGCCGGCTCGGAGGCAAGCGCCTGTGGATCCTCGGGCTCTCGATCTTCCTGCTCGCGTCGATCCTGTGCAGCCTCGCCTGGAGCGCGCCTAGCCTGATCGCCTTCCGCGTGCTCCAGGGCATCGGCGGCGGCATCATGCTGCCGCTCATGTCGACCCTGGTGGTCCAGGCCGCGCGCGGCAAGAACCTGGGCCAGGTGATCGCCACGATGAGCCTGCCGGCGGTGCTCGGCCCGATCCTCGGACCCGTTCTCGGCGGTCTCATCCTG
>JBBSAS010000495.1:0-1619 GCA_038252055.1 Candidatus Limnocylindrales bacterium | reverse complement strand
GGACGCGCGGTACCGACCGCGCGGACCGCGGCTTCCACCCGGCGGATTCGCAGGTGGATCTCGGCGGCGCGGTCCTCGTCGCGGATGCGCGGTCCGCCAGGCGATCCCCGATCAGCCCCGGTCGAGGTCCTCCAGGACCGGGGCCAGCGCATCGAGCGAGGCGAGCGTGATCGGGTCCACGACCAGCTGGACATGGGCGATCCCCTCGGCCGCGAAGGCCCGGAGCACGGCCGCGACCTCCGCCGCGGTCCCCTCCACGGGTGGGATCGCCGGGTCCGCGGGGCCGCCCTGGACCCGGCCGCGCCCGCCGGGGAGGCGGACCTGGACGGCGACGGTGCGCTCGATCGCGGACGGCTCCCGGCCGGCGGCGCGGGCGGCGGCGTCAACCCGCTCGCGAAGCGGCGCGATCCCTGTCGGGCGGTTCCCGAACGCGTCGAACCAGGCGTTCCAGGCGTCCACGTGGGGCGCCGTGATCTGCAGCATCCGCGGACCGGTGGAGCCGATCATGAGCGGCGGGCCGCCGGGCCGCGGGCGGGGGACGAGCTCGCAATCGCGGGCCGCGAAGAACTCCCCGTCGAAGTCGATCGCGCCTTCGCGGAGGAGCGTGCGGACGATCGTGAACGCCTCGGCGAAGCGGCTGATCCGCCGGTCGAACGGGAAGCCGAAGGCAGCGAACTCGGTCTCGTTCCAGCCCGCCCCCAGGCCCAGGACGAGCCGCCCGCCGCTGATCTCGTCGACGGTCGCGGCCATCTTCGCGAGCATCGCCGGGGCGTGGAAGGCGGTCGCCGCCACGAGCGGGCCGAGGATGATCCGCGACGTGACCGCCGCGAGGCCGGCCAGCGTCGTCCAGGCCTCCCAGGGACCGCGCGTCCGGTCGCCGGGCGGCCGGTAGAGGAGGTGGTCGCCGTACCAGGCCGAGTCGAAGCCGAGCTCCTCGGCCCGGAGCACCAGGGCGCGCAGGTCGGGCCAGCGGGCCTCCCACTCGACTTCGGGGAGCTGGATTCCGACCTTGAGCGGCCGAGTGGACATGATCACCTCCTGGCGCGATCGTAGGCCATCCGGCAACGGCCACCGGAGCCCGGTTCGTTGACTCCATGATACCGGGCGGTATCATGACCCCATGCCCATGACACTCCGACTGAATGCCGCCGAAACCGAGGCACTGCGTGAAACCGCCCGGCGCGAGCGCCGGTCAATGCAGGATGTCGCACGGTCCGCGATCGATGAGTACGTCACACGCCGCACCAGGCGTCGTGCCGACCACCTGGCGACAATCGTCCACGAGGATGCCGAGCTGTTGCGGCGGCTCGGCAGCATGTGACCGAACACCTCGACCTGGACGACCTGCTCGCGGCCGCGGACGCAGCGCTCGGGCGGGCAGCGGAGGTCCGGGACTTCGGGATTCTCGAAGCCGCGGTAGCGCGCACCCGCGCGTCGATCTACGGGGAGGACGCCTACCCGGACCTGGATACCAAGGCGGCCGCGCTGCTGCACTCGATCGTCACGGGACATGCCCTCGTGGATGGCAACAAACGCCTCGGATGGGTCGCCGTCCGCCTCTTCTACCGGCTGAACGACATGGACCTCCGGACGCCTGCCGGCGCCGCGTTCGGCCTCGT
>JBBSAS010000494.1:0-1622 GCA_038252055.1 Candidatus Limnocylindrales bacterium | reverse complement strand
GTCTGCCAGTTCGGCCGGGTGCTGGGCGTGGATGTCGTGGTCGCCGACGAACCAGCGAACCCGGGCGTTCGGCAGGGCCGCCAGGGCGGCGTCCACGTCGAGGCGCTTGCGGGCGGTCGCGTCGGGCTCGCCGCCGTCGGCAGGGACCAGGAGGACGGGCACGGCGACCCGTGGGTAGACCGACGACGGATGGTGGTCCCAGAGTCCGCGGAGGATCGTCACGTGGTGATCGTAGGTCAGCCAGGGGGCCACCGTGCCGTCGGCGCGGATCTCGAAGTTCGCGAGCGTGCCGCGGATGCCGGTCTCGGGCCAGTCGCGGTGGGCCGAGCGGATGTACCTCTCGATCTCCGCGAGGGGCCGGCCGACGAGGCGGGGCGGGGCGAGCGCCCGGAGGCAGTCGTCCCAGTCGACGAAGCTGCGGCTCAGCTCCAGCCAGCCGCCGTCGACGCAGACGATCCCGCCGACGGCCTCGGGGTGGCGGGCGGCGAGCTCGAGGACGACGTTGCCGCCCCATGACTGCCCGGCGACGATCGGGCGAGGGAGACGGAGCGCCGCGATGGCCGCGGCGAGGTCGTCGGCGACGGTCGGGACGTCGTAGGGGCCGTCGGGCTTCGTCGAGCGGCCGTGCCCGCGGAGGTCCACGGTGACGACGGGATGGCCGGCCGCGACGAGCCCCTCGGCGACGCCGTCCCAGGTCCGGGCGTTCGAGGCGAGGCCGTGGACGAGGACGAACGGGACGGCCGACGGCGCCGAGGCGGGGGCCGGCTCCCAAGCGTCCACGGCCAGGTCGACGCCCGGCGCGACGAGGATCCTGCGGGTCTGCATCAGACCGATGGTAGCCGCTGTGACCAGAAACCCCTGGCGCGCCAGCCCCGGTTCCTGCGGTTCCTGCTGGGCGGTCGGGAGCCCCGCCATGATCAGTCCTGCGCGCAGGATGGTCACAGCCGAGCGTGGTCGACCCGGCGTTCGGACCAAAAGGCCCCTCGACCGAGCATGGCCGTCGCCAACCCGATCGCACGACCGATCGTCTCGCTCGCCGCCCGGCGCCGAGTGACCCGCTCCCGGACGAGGCCACGGCGCGGCCGCACGATCGGGCGGGATCCGCTAGCGGGCAGCCTCCGGCGGCTGCGCGCCCAGCCATGAGGCAACGTCCCGGATCGCCCGTCGCTCGTGGTCGCTGATGGCCGCGTCGCCGGCCGTCCGGCGGGCCGCTCCGATCCGGACGGCCAGCTCGAGCAGCCACCCGACGAAGACCTCCCGCTGCGGCTCGGGGACGCGCCGAAGGACGCCTCGTGCGCGCTTCAGGCCGCGGTTCGGCGCGACGCCGTCCACCTGGTAGGTCGCCCAGAGAGCGTCGAGGTTGCCGCGCAGCGTCTCGACCGCGACTCCCGCGGTCCCGATCCCGGCGAACCGGGCCTGCGCGTCGTCGAGCTCCTCGGAAAGGCGCCGGAACTGGCTCGTTTCCGCGGGGCCCTCGGCGCCGGCGACGGCCGTGTAGACCCAGAGGGGCGCGAAGACGAGCGCCTCCCAGTCGGCGGTACGCAGCTCCTTCGGGGCCATGGCCTGAGGATACGACCGACCGGCCCCCGGGGGAAGAGCCTTGTCCCGGGGAAAGGGCCCTG
>JBBSAS010000493.1:0-1625 GCA_038252055.1 Candidatus Limnocylindrales bacterium | reverse complement strand
CACCTTCGGGAAGCTCCTCGTCCTGGCGGGCTCGCTCGACTATGCCGGCGCCGCGCTCCTCGTCTGCCGGGCGGCAAGCCGGGCCGGGGCGGGCCTCGTCACGCTCGCCGTCCCCGAGTCGCTCCAGCCGCTCTTCGCCGCAAAGGTCGTGGAGGCCACGACGATGCCCCTCGTCGAGGACGACGTCGAGGAGGTGGACCCGGAGCCGGCCCTCGCGCGGATCCTCGATCACGACCACGACGCGCTCGTGATCGGGCCGGGCCTCCGGCCGTCGCTCGCGATGGGCGACCTGATCCGGGCGCTCCTCGGGTCGGCCGGCGGCGACGACCCCTGTGCGGCCGTGGTCGACGCGGAGGCGCTGCGCACGCTCGCGGCGGAGGATGGCTGGTGGGAGGGTGTCCGTCGGCCGGCCGTCCTGACGCCCCATGCGGGCGAGTTCGCCCGCCTGCGCGCCGCCTCGGGTGTGGACCCCGGGGCCGATGGGGACCTCAACGGCGACGACGAGGCGCGGCTGGCGGCCGCGATGGACGCCGCCGTCACGTGGGGCCAGGTGGTCGTCCTCAAGGGCGCCCACACCGTGATCGCCGCCCCGGACGGCGCGGTCGCCGTGGCACCCTTCGAGAACCCGGGCCTCGCGACCGGCGGGACGGGCGACGTGCTGGCGGGGACGATCGGGGCGCTCCTCGCCCAGGGCATGGAGCCCCACGCGGCGGCCCGGCTCGGGGTCCACCTCCACGGCATGGCCGGCGAGGCGGTCCGCGCACGCCTCGGCGACGCGGGGATCGTCGCCGGCGATCTCCCCCTCGAGATCGCACTCGCCCGCCACCGCCTCGCGGAATGCCGGTGAGGGCGACGAGCGGGCGGTCCGCGGTTGGGGGCACGACGCCGGCATCCGTGACGAGCATCGAGGCGCGCCTCCGGGCGGCGGGCCTGCCGTCGCTGCCCCGCACCGCCTGGCTGGAGGTCGACCTCGACCGGCTGGCGGGGAACGTGGCGGCGATCCGGCGAGTGCTTCCGGCCGCGACCCACGTGGAGGCCGTCGTGAAAGCCGACGGGTACGGCCACGGGGCGGTCCCGGTGGCGGTCACGGTCCTCGAGGCCGGGGCTCGCGGCCTCTGCGTCGCGAGCCTCGACGAGGCGCTCGAGCTGCGGGCCGCCGGGATCCAGGCTCCGGTCCTCGTCCTCTTCCCCGTCCCCCCCGACGGCGTCGCCGTGGCGGCCCGGGCGGAGATCGAGCTGACCGCCGGAGCCGGTGACCTCCTGGAGCGGATGCTCTCCGCGCACGCGGTCGCGCGCCGCCGCGCCCGTCGTCCGATACCGACCCTCGGCGTGCAGCTCGCCCTCGAGACCGGCCTCGGGCGGGACGGGATCACCGCCGGGGAGGCTCTCCGGATCGCCCGCCAGATCGTCGCCGCTCCCGGGGTCGAGCTTCGGGGCGCGTGGTCCCATCTCCAGGCGCCGCTCGACGGATCGCGCACAGACGGCCAGGTCGTCGCCTTCGAGGCGATCCTCGCGGCACTGCGGGAGGAGGGGATCGAGATTCCCCACCGCCATCTCCTCGCGTCGGGCGGGCTCCGCGACGTGGAACGCCTCGTCGCCGGTCGCCAGCCGCTCTTCGACGGACT
>JBBSAS010000492.1:0-1626 GCA_038252055.1 Candidatus Limnocylindrales bacterium | reverse complement strand
CTCGCTCGCATAGATCGCCATGATCCCGATCGTCACCCCGATCGAGAACTGGCAGATCACCGCCTGGACCGTGTTCGCCAGGAGGACCGGCTGGCCCCGCAGGAAGCGCCACCCGGCGAGGAGGTCGTCGCGGAGGCCCCGAAGGCCGGGCACCGCCTCCTCCATCCGGTGCACGACCGGCGGGATGATCATCGTCACCACGAGCGCCGCCGACGTCAGGTAGGTCAGGGCGTCCACCCAGAAGGCCAGGGCGAGCGTGCCCCCGAGGGCGGCCACGAAGATCGCCGCGACCGGGTAGCCGATGACGTCGGCGAGCGAGTCGCCGAGCCAGATCGCCGAGTTCGCCGCCACGAGCTCGTCCTCCTTCACGACCCGCGGGATCACCGCCGTCCGCGCCGGCCGGAAGAAGATCGAAACGGTGGTCAGGAGGAACACGAGGGGGTAGACGAGGATCACGTTGGCCGACGCCGCGGCCGGGATGAACAGGACGACGACAGCGCGGACGAGGTCCGAGCCGACCATCACCCGCTTCTGGTCCCAGCGGTCCACGAGCACGCCGGCGAACGGCCCGAAGACGAGGTTCGGGACCGTCGCGGCGAAGAAGACCATGGCCACCGCGAAGGCGCCGTACTGGGTGGCTTCGCCGACGAGGGCCACGAGCGCGAGCTGGTGCAGGCGATCGCCGAAGAGGCTCACCAGCTGGCCCATCCACAGGGCACCGAACGACCCGTTCTGGGCGAGCCGGACGTAGGGGTGCTCGAGGGCCCGGGCGACCAGGCCCGGTCGGGCGGGCGACAGCGCGGCCTCGGGCGCGACGGCCGAGGTGAGCCGCGGCGTGGCGATCCCGGCCCCGGAGCCGCCGAGGACGAGCGGTCGCTCGAGGGCGATCGACGGTTCGCCGGTCAGGCCCGTTCCCGGTCGGACCCGGTGGCCGACGGCCGGCCCCGCCGCAACGACGACCGGGCTCGCGACGACCGACGAGGCTGAGTGTCGCCCCGCGGCCGCCCCATCCCGCTCCGGTTCCCGGAGGAGGCTGGCGAAGACGAAGAAGCCGAGGCCCGTGGCAAGGAGAACGTCGCCGATCGAGAGGACGTTTCGGAGCAGCGGCAGGGGGATGGGGAGGATGTCGCCGAGCGGCCCGGCCCGCAGGAGGAACTCCGACAGCGGATCCACTGACACGAGGAAGTGGAGGGGCGAAAGGATGTCGGCCGGGGTCATCCCCGCGGCGGCGAGAGCCTGGTCCCAGACGGGCATGTGACCGGCGTTGACGAGGATCGCGAACGCGTTCAGGAGCGTGCCGACGAGCGCGAGGCCGATCCCCGGCCGGGATCGGTTGGCCCAGAGGACCGCCGCGAGCAGCCCGTATGCGGCGGCGAGCAACGGCACGCGCAGCTGATCGGCGAGCTCGACGCCCCGGACCAGCGCCGCCTCGGTGCCCAGGCGGATCACCACCGCGATGAAGATGAGGAGCGTGCCGCGGAACCGGATCGCGAGGAGGTTGTCCAGCCTGCCGCCCGCGGCGAATCCCGCGATCAGGCCCAGGAGCAGTCCGATGAGCAGCACCCGGCGATGGCGTCAGGCAGCCGGGCTACGGAGCCGGTGCTGCCGCGGACGTGCCGGGAGGCG
>JBBSAS010000491.1:0-1628 GCA_038252055.1 Candidatus Limnocylindrales bacterium | reverse complement strand
TCGCCTGGGACAGGAATCCCGCGCACGTCCATACTCGCGGCCCCGAGAAGGCCGGCGTATCAGCCAAGGCCCTCCCTCGGTCCCGTGGGAGACTCGCTATGAAGCGCGTCATCGCTCCACTCTCGCTCCTGCTACTGGTCGTGTTGGCCGGATGCTCGTCGACGCCGAGCGCGGGGGCACCCAGCGTGTCGCCTGCGGGGACCGCCGTCGCATCGTCGCCCGCGGAGACCGCATCGCCGCCAGCCTCGGAAACGACCTCGCCGACCGAAGCCCCGACCTCGGCGCCGGTCGCCGGAGGCACGGCCACCGACTTCTGCGGTGCGTTCAAGGAGATCCAGGCGATCAGCGAAACCCCCTCTGGCGACCTCGCCGGCGTGGGGGCGCAGTTCCAGGCTGCTGCGGCCGACATGCGGAAGTTCGCACCGGCGGAAATCGCAACGGCCGCGGGCACCTATGCCGACGTCATGGACAACATCGGGAAGGCGGCCGCCAGCGGGACCTTCGACGAAGCAGCAATGTCGAAGGCGATCTCGGATGGTATGGCCGGAAACGCCAAGGACATCGGCACGACCGCGGAATGGGTCGCCAAGAACTGCAATCTCTGACCGAGCCCGCTGCCATGGCGGACGCGCGACAGCCCGTGATTCCGCCATGGCCGCGTACGCCCTGATGATCTGGATGGGAGGCCCGGCGATAACCAGGCGACAGCCGACAGGATCGCTGCCGAGCTCGGCCTCGATACGGTCCTCGCGGAAGTGCTGCCGGGCCAGAAGGCCGACAAGGTCAGGGAACCCCAGGCAGGCGGAAAGCCGGTCGCGATGGTCGGCGATGGCATCAACGACGCGCCCGCCTTGGCCCAGGCGGATGTCGGCATCGCCATCGGCGCCGGGACGGACGTTGCGATCGAAACGGCTGACGGGGCTATCGCATTGAGTCGGGCAACCGCCCGAAAGATGCGGCAGAACCTGTTCTGGGCCGTCGGCGACAACACCGTCGCCTTCCCGATCGCGATGGGCTCCGCCTCAGCCGTAGACTACGCGAGCCGCTCATCCCTCCATGCGGAGCTCTTCGTGATCGAGTTGCCGCTCGACCTCGCGCAGTGTCTGGTCGTTGATCTCGCCGTGGTCACGAAGCTCGATCACCGCGAGACGCTGCGCTGCGATGACCCCGCGCTGGATCTCCTGGTGCTCGAGGAGCTCCTGGCGCCGCCCAGTGGTCTCGTCGGGATCGTCCGTCGCGAGATGCCGGCCACGATCGCGCAGGCCCGACTCGAGTCGATCCAGGAGGGGCTGGTGCGTCGGCCAGTCCGGACGGACTCGCCTGATCTCGTCAAGGCCCGCCTCGTAGGCGGCTGACCGAGCGAGCATCGCCTCATCCGCGCCGGGCTCGACGCCGTTCCAGCCGACGTGTCGCAGGACGAACGGCATTGTCAGTCCCTGGCCGACGAGGGTGATCAGGATGACCGAGAACGTCAGCAGGAGGATCAAGTTCCTCTCCGGAAATGCTTGCGGAAGCGCGAGCGCCGCCGCCAGTGAGACGGCGCCCCGCAGTCCCGCCCAGCTGACCACGAACGTGAGGCGAGCGGCCAGGCGCGGATCCCGTCTGGCGATCACACGCCGGGGCGATCC
>JBBSAS010000490.1:0-1632 GCA_038252055.1 Candidatus Limnocylindrales bacterium | reverse complement strand
GTCGCCCGCGAGTACGAGCGCAACGGCGAGCGCTACCAGCTCCTGCGCTGGGCCCAGCGGGCCTTCCGGGGCCTGCGGGTCGTCCCGCCCGGCACCGGGATCGTGCACCAGGTCAACCTTGAGTTCCTCGCCACGGTCGTGACGACCGCCGAGATGGACGGCGGGCCGATCGCCTTCCCCGACACCCTCATCGGGACCGACTCCCACACGACGATGATCAACGCCCTCGGGGTCCTCGGCTACGGCGTCGGCGGGATCGAGGCGGAGGCGGTCCTCCTCGGCCAGCCGCTCTACCAGCCGATGCCCCGCGTCGTCGGCGTCCGCCTGGCCGGGGAGCTGCCGCGCGGCACCACCGCGACGGACCTGGTCCTCGTCGTGACGGAGCGGCTGCGGGCCCTCGGGGTCGTCGGGTCGTTCGTCGAGTTCAGCGGCGACGGCCTGGCCGGGCTGGCCCTCCCCGACCGGGCCACGATCAGCAACATGAGCCCCGAGTTCGGGGCGACCGCCACCCTCTTCCCGATCGATGACGAGACCCTCGCGTACCTCCACCTGACCGGGCGCCCGGACGCGCTCGTGGCGCTCGTCGAGCGCTATGCAAAGGAGCAGGGACTCTGGCGCGAGCCGGGCGCGGCGATCGACTTCGACGACGCCGTCGAGCTTGACCTCGCCACGGTCGAGCCAAGCCTGGCCGGCCCGCGGCGGCCGCAGGACCGCGTTCCGCTCCCCGCGACCCGGGCCAGCTTCGAGGCCGCCTACCCGGGCCTCCTCCCGCCCGACCACGACGCGCCGGCCGGAGAGTCGCCCGTCGGCGGGGCGGCCCCCGGGCGAGACCTCGACGACGGCCGTGCCCTCGCCGCCGGGCCGGCCCCCGCGGCCCCCGGCGAGGTCCGCCACGGGTCGGTTGTCATCGCCGCGATCACCTCCTGCACGAACACCTCGAATCCGACGGTGATGGTCGGAGCCGGCATCCTCGCCCGCAACGCCGTCGCCCGCGGGCTTCGCGTGCCCTCCACGGTGAAGACGTCGCTCGCCCCCGGCTCGAAGGCCGTGACCGCCTACCTCGAGCGGGCCGGGCTCCTCGAGCCGCTGGCCACCCTCGGCTTCGCCCTGGCCGGCTACGGCTGCACGACCTGCATCGGCAACTCCGGGCCGCTCGACGAGGCGGTGGCGGCGCAGATCGAGGCGGGCGAGCTCGTCGCGGCCGCCGTCCTCTCGGGCAACCGCAACTTCGAGGGGCGGATCCACCCCCTCGCCCGGGCGAGCTACCTCGCCTCGCCGCCCCTCGTCGTCGCCTTCGCCCTCGCCGGGACGATCGACCGCGACCTCTCGCGCGAGCCCCTCGGCATCGGCGATGACGGCCGGCCGGTCTATCTGGCCGACCTCTGGCCGACCGGCGAGGAGATCCGGGCCGCGATCGCCGGGGCGATCGACGGTGATCTCTTCCGGACGACCTACGCCTCGGTCTTTGAGGGCGACGAGCGTTGGCGGGCACTCCCGGTCCCCGACGGCGACCGCTATGCCTGGGACCCGGCCTCGACCTACGTCGCGAACCCGCCGTTCTTCACCGGGATGGGCCTCGAGCCGGCACCGATCGACGAGATCGCCGGCGCCCGGGTCCTCGCCTGGCTCGGC
>JBBSAS010000489.1:0-1632 GCA_038252055.1 Candidatus Limnocylindrales bacterium | reverse complement strand
GGTGATCCACGAGCTGCCGCTCACCCCGGAACGGGTCTGGGCGGCGCTCCAGGAACGCCCAGTGACCGGCCAGGACGAGGAGGCGAGACAATGAGATTCGGCACCGAGGTCGGCCCGATCGGCGGGCTGCCTCCCGAGCAGATCGTGAAGGCCGCGGGCCTCGTCAAGGAGGGCCGCATGGTGTCGCTGGCGGCCGTCCGGTTTCCCGGGATGCCCCTCTTCCCCGGCCACCCGCCGTTCCAGGTCCTCAACTATCGAACGCCGCGCGGGATCCGGGTCACCGGTGCCCAGCCCTGGGGCCCGATCAACGACGCCGGGCTCGGCTACATGGCCGAGTACCTGATGGCGACGACCCACTCCGGGGCCCACATCGACGCCCTCGCCCACATGACCGTGGACGACGACATGCACTGGTATGGCGGCGGCAACACCGACGAGCACCTGACCGACTTCGGCCCCGTCCACGGCGATGCCGCGAAGATGCCGCCGTTCTTCACCCGCGGCATCCTCATCGACGCACCGACGTTCCGGGGGGTGGACTGCCTCCCCAAGGGATCACCGATCGATGCCGCGGAGATGGACGCGATCTGCGCCGCGGAGGGAGTCACCGTCCAGCCGTGGGACGTGGTGGTGATCCGGACCGGCTACATGGGCCTGTGGCCTGACGCCGAGAAGCTGGCGGCCCACAAGACGCCGGGCCCGGACATCAGCGCGGCCCGCTGGCTCCTCGAGCGCGGCGTCGTGGCCAGCGGCACCGACACCGAAACGTACGAGGTCCAGCCGGCGCCCGATCCGGGCCCGACCGGCAACCCCCAGCCCGTCCACACCGCCCTCCTCATCGAGAACGGCGTCTACATCATGGAGAGCCTCGACCTCGAGGAGCTGGCTCGCCAGAAGATCTACGAGTTCCTCTTCGTCGCCCTCCCCGTGAAGATCCGCGGCGCGACGGCGTCGATGGTCGATCCCGTCGCCATCATCTAGCAAGGAGAATGCGCTCGTGCCCTCGACGATGCAGGCCCTCGTGGTCCTCGAACCCGGCCGGATGGAGATCCAGGAGGTCCCGGTCCCCGAGCCGGGTCCCAACGAGGTCCGGGCCCGCGTCCGGGCCGTCTCGATCTGCGGCACCGACGCCCACCTGATCCGGGGCGACTACCCGGGCTTCTGGCCGCCGTCGTTCCCGTTCATCCCCGGCCACGAGTGGGCCGGGGAGATCGAGGCCATGGGGCCGGGGGCAGCCCTGTTCGGCTGGAAGATCGGCGACCGCGTGGCCGGGACCTCCCACGACGCCTGCGGCGTCTGCCAGAAGTGCGTCGAAGGTCGCTACAACATCTGCGAGAACTACGGGCGCGAGGGACTCCACAAGCAGTACGGCCACAACATCCAGGGCGCCGACGCGACGTCCGTCGTCCAGGGCGTGAAGACGATCTTCCCGCTCCCCGACGGCCTGTCCTTCGACGAGGGCGCGGTCATCGACCCGGCCTCGATCGCCCTCCACGTCGCGAACCGGGGCAACGTTGCCCCTGGCGACACCGTCGCCATCACCGGGGCCGGGGCCATCGGGCTGCTCGGGGGCGACGCCGCGCGGATCCGCGGCGCAGCCCGCGTGATCGTTATCGAGCAGAATCCAGGCCG
>JBBSAS010000488.1:0-1638 GCA_038252055.1 Candidatus Limnocylindrales bacterium | reverse complement strand
CGCTCGATGCCCTCCATCTCGCGGCCGCGCAACGGGTCGCCTCGCCCGGGGTGGGCTTTCTCACGTTCGACCTGCGCCAGGCGCAGGCGGCCCGCGCCCTCGGCCTGACCGTCGTGACCGCCTGACCCGGCGACGGGAGGCCCGCGGTGATCCCGCGCCGTGGACGACGTCACCGCGGGCCGTCGATCGCGGCGAGGATGCGCCTTGCGACGTCCTCGGCCGAGCCGTCGTCGAGGTCAACGACCAGTGGCGCGACCTCCGCGAAGAGCGGGTCACGGTGGGCCGCCTGCTCGGCGAGGAAGGCCGCGGGCTCATCACCGTAGGCGGGCCGATGGCCGTCGGCGGGGAACCGGTCGGCGAGCACGGCGGGATCGCCGCGGAGCCAGACGGCGAGCACCTCCGGCCCGCGCAGCGCCGCCCGGCAGGCGTCGTCGACGATCGCGCTCGCGGCGGCGCCGATGACCGCGGGGACCGGGTCGGCGAGCGCGTCCAGGAGGTGGCGGGCCTCGAGCGCATGGAGGGCGTCGGTGCCGTCGCGGTCGCGCAACTCGCGAGCCGTGAGGCCGAGCCGGTGCTCGATGTCCGCGTCGCTGTCGCGGAACGGGCGGCCGAGCTCGGCAGCGAGGAGGTGCCCGATCGTGGTCTTGCCCGTTCCCATGAGCCCGAGGAGGACCACGTGGCGGGGCGCGATCGGTCCGGGCCCGGCGTGGGGCGGCGCGTCCGCCGCCTCGGTCGCGCGGGGCACAGCCCACGGGGTGGTGGCCACCGCCCACGGGGCGCTGATCCAGGCCGTCGCCGCGACCGCGGTCACCCCAACCAACCAGCCGCCGAGGACGTCGCTCGGGTAGTGGACGCCGAGGCCGATCCGCGAGAGGCCGACGAGGACCGGGATCGCAATGGCGGCCGCGACGATCGCTCGCCGGATCCCGCGGCGCATCCGGCTCCGCCAGGCCGCGAGCGCGACAAGCCCGTACGTGACGGAGCTCTCGAGGGTGTGGCCAGAGGGGAAGCTGGAGCCGCGGGCCGGCGCGAGCGGGTCGCCGGGCGGGCGCGGGCGGGCCACGAAGTCCTTGACGTGGTCCGTGAAGAGGGCGCTGCCCACGAGGACGACGGCGACGAGGACGGCGAGCCGGTACTGGCGCAGGGAGAGCAGGGCGATGACCAGCCCGACCCCGATGGGGACGAGAACGAGGCCGCCGAGCTCGGTGATCGTCCGCCAGGCTCCGGCGGGGACGCCGAGGCCGGTGAAGAGCGCCGCGATCGGCTCGTCGAAGCCGACCCGGCCCTGGCCGTTGACGACAGCGGCGAGGACGAGGAAGCCGACGGCGCCGGCGATCGCGACGAGGGCGGCCAGGTCGGCGATGGATCGGCCGCGCACCTGCACGGCCGGATCCTACACTGCGCACCGTCCAACCCGGACATGCCGAGGCCCCCGCGCCGGCGGGCGCGCGGGGGCCTCGCGGGACGAACGAGCTGTCAGTGGGCGATGGCGAGCTTCTTGAACTCCTCCACCTGGCCGCGGATGGCCCGCTCGGTGGGGAGACGCTCGATGCTCGAGGCACCGAAGAAGCCGTTCACGCCGGGCATCCGCAGGAGCGCCTTGCCGACCTGCTCCGGCTCGTCGAAGGGGCCACCGTG
>JBBSAS010000487.1:0-1640 GCA_038252055.1 Candidatus Limnocylindrales bacterium | reverse complement strand
CGAAGGCGACCGGCCCGACCGCGATCGGGGCGACCGTGACGCTGTACGGGCGCGGCTGGGGCCACGGTGTCGGGCTCTCGCAGTACGGCGCCCGGGGACGAGCCCTCGCGGGGCAGACCACGGCGCAGATCCTCGCGCACTACTACCGGGGCACCACGATCGGCTCGATTCCCCTCGACATACCCGTCCGCGTCATCCTCCTCGACAACCATCGCCCGAGCAGCGCCTCCCCGCTCACGATCTACGGGCGCGGCGGGAGCTGGAAGATCGACGGCGTCGCCGCCACGGTCCCCGCGGATGCGCGGCTTCGGCTGATCCCGACGACGTCCGGGACCACGACGACCTGGCGGCTCCTCGTGACCGCATCGGACGGGTCCGTTCTCCACGACGGCGCTGCTCGCGGCGACTTCCGCGTGCGGCCGGCAGCAGCCGGCACCGTCCTCCAGCTGCCCGCCCGGTCGGGCACGTACGACCGGTTCCGTGGCACGTTGCGGGTGATCGTGAGCGGCGCCACGGTCGACGTCGTGAACGAGGTCGCGATGGAGGACTACCTGCGCGGCGTCGTCCCGGCCGAGATGCCGTCCACCTGGCCGGTCGCCGCGCGCACGGCGCAGACGATCGCCGCCCGTTCGTATGCGGCGTATCACCTTCGCCCGGGGGTCTCGACGTACGACGTCCGCGATGACACCCGCTCGCAGGTCTACCTCGGCGTCCGTCGCGAGACGACCGCCGCGGACGCCGTCGTCGCCACAACCGCCGGCCAGGTGCTCCGCAGCGGGAAGGCGATCGTCAACGCGATGTTCCACTCCACCGGCGGCGGCGCCACCGAGCACAACGAGAACGCCTTCGTCGCCTCGTCCGGGGCCAGGCTCGCGGGCCCCGTCAGCTACCTGCGGGGTTCCGCGGACCGCGACAGGACGGGCGCCGCCTACGACGCCACGGCACCGTACGCCACCTGGATGACGAAGACGTACACGCGGGCCGCCCTGTCGGCGATCTTCGCCGCTGACGCCCGGACGAACGTCGGGGCGCTGATCTCGCTCGACCTGCGCAACCGGGGCGTCTCCGGCCGCCTCGTCAGCGTCACGCTGAAGGGCGCTGCCGGCTCGAAGACCGTCTCGGGTGGCGTCTTCCTCTCCGTCTTCAACGCGAACCGGCCGTCCGGCGACCCGACCGCCTGGAGCACGCTCCTCGACCTCGCGCCGATCCCCTGACCCCCGCGACCCGACCGCCGGCACGCGTGCCGCGCGCATCGCGCCTTGGGTCACCCGGCGGCGGGCTCCTTCCCGCCGCGCACCGCGCTGGCGATGACGGCGATCCCGCAGAGAACCGCCGCGACGATGAAGGCGTCGTGAATCGCGAGCGCCTGGGCCTGGCCCGCGACCGGGCCCGTGGACCCGGGAGGGGCGCCGAGGGCCGCCAGGTGGACCGGCAGCCGGATCGCCACGATCGCCCCGCTGATCGCGATGCCGAGCGCCTGTCCGGTCACCCGCATCTGTGCCAGCGTTCCCGACGCGGTCCCGATCCGGGATCGGGGGACCGACCCGAGGACGGCGCTGCTGTTCGGGCTCGAGAAGAGCCCCTGCCCCGCGCCGATCAGGGCGAGGCGCCAGGCGAGGTCCGGGATCGCGAAGTCGGGG
>JBBSAS010000486.1:0-1643 GCA_038252055.1 Candidatus Limnocylindrales bacterium | reverse complement strand
GGCCGTCAGGTCCGGTCCAGAAGGCGGTTGCCACTCCACGTTGTCGCCCACGAGATAGTCGCAGACGACCTCGCGGGCCCGAAGCGATCGGCATCTCCCGCCGCCCGCGCCCGGATCGCCCGGCCGACGTCCGACCCGGCGTTGCCGAGCTGCTCCGCGAGCGTCAGGGTCGCCCAGCGCCCTCCGGCGAGATCCCGGTGGAGCGTCACGGCTCCACGAGCCTCCCCACGAGGGCGGTCACCGCGGCGCGCATGTCGGGATCCTCGACCGAGCGCGACCGGTTCCTCTGCCGCGGGCGGATGTTGATCATCGAGGGACGGCCTGCATGGCGTCAGCGGCCCGGAGGCTGCCGCTCCCGGCGGCGGACCTCGCGGTTCGAAAGGACCGGCGGCGCCTCGTCGGGGAGATCTCGCAGGCGGAGCGAGGCGAGGATCGTGACGATGCCGGCCGCCGCGAGAGCGCCCGCCGTGACGAGGAGCGACGAGCCCAACTTGAAGGCGGGCAGCGTCGAGACGGCGACCCCCACACCGATCGACGCCCACGCGGCGAGACCGAGCCCGCCGTCGGGAACGCCGAATGCCCGGGCGATCCGCGACACGGCGCGGTAGCTGGCGCCGGCCACCACGCACCAGATCCCGATCGCGATGAGGGAGATGCGGTCCTCGGTCGCGGGGAGCAGGAGGCCAGCTGCGCCCAGGACCACGCCGACGCTGGCGATGCCGAGGAACGGGATGGCGTCCCGGAAGCGACCCGGCAGCCGGGTCATCGCCGCCAGGAGCGTGAGGCCGGCGACGAGCTGCCAGGCGCCGGCCGCCACGGCCGGGGTGGCGAGCCCGATCGCGGAGGCCGCGGCGGCCACGACCGCGGCCACGCCTGCGACCGCGAACGCCCACCAGGTGGCATGGGCCATCTCGGCGACACGACGCATCGGCCTGGGCTCCTCTCGGGTGCTGCGGGATGAGCCGGAGTATGCCGGACGCGGGGTCTGCCGGCCCCGCGGCTCGATCAGGTGGTGACGGTGTTCGAGCTGCTCAGCGAGGCACGCCCGGCATCAGCTCCGGCGGCGTGGCCCACGAGCGGAGCGTCCGCAGGTAGTTGGCCCGCTCGAAGGCCGACGGATCGGCCACCGAGGCCTGCGTGGCGCTGCCGCGCAGCTGCGCGACCGACTCGTACTCGTGCTCCGTCATCCAGGCGACCATCTCGTCCTCGATCGCCCGGAGCTTGCCCGGGCCATCGTGGAGGAGCGCCGAGGTCGTCATCGCCACGTCCGCGCCCACCATGAGCGCCTTGATCGCGTCCTCGCCGGTGTGGATCCCGGAGGTCGCCGCGACCGAGACGCCGGGCCCAAGCTGCGGGCGGAGGATCGCGGTCCAGCGGAGCGGCAGCCGGAGCTCGGCGGACTCGCTGAGGTCGAGCCGGGGCACCACCTCGAGCGATTCGAGGTCCAGGTCGGGCTGGTAGAAGCGGTTGAAGAGGACGAGCCCGTCGGCGCCGGCGTCCACGACCCGCCGGGCGAAGCTCGCGAAGGCGGAATAGTAGGGGCTGAGCTTGACGGCGAGGGGGATCTCCACCGCGGCCCGAACGGCCGCGATGAGCTCGAGGTCGAGGGCCTCCATCTCGAGGGCGGCCTTCGCCGGATCCGC
>JBBSAS010000485.1:0-1647 GCA_038252055.1 Candidatus Limnocylindrales bacterium | reverse complement strand
CGCCGGCGGCGTGGCCCTCGTCATGCGCGAGCTCCTCAAGCGCGACCTCCTTCGGGGCGACGCGCCGACCGTGGACGGGCGGACGCTGGCCGAGGTGGCCGCGGCGGTGGTGGAGACGCCCGGTCAGCAGGTCATCCTGCCGATTGAAACGCCGCTCAAGGCGAGCGGCGGGCTGACGATCCTCCACGGCTCTCTCGCTCCTGAGGGCTGCGTGATCAAGCTCGCCGGGCACGAGCGACGCCACCACCGCGGCCCGGCCCAGGTCTTCGAGTCGGAGAACGACTGCTTCGACGCGGTGAAGAACGGGACGATCGCCCACGGCGACGTCATCGTCATCCGCAACGAGGGTCCGGTCGGCGGGCCGGGGATGCAGGAGATGCTCTCCGTCACCGCGGCGCTCGTCGGCGAGGGCCTCGGCGAACACGTTGCCCTCCTGACCGACGGGCGCTTCAGCGGCGGGACGCACGGGCTGATGATCGGCCACGTGGCCCCGGAGGCGGCCCTCGGCGGGCCGATCGCCCTCGTGGCCGACGGCGACGAGATCGAGATCGACGTGGACCGCAAGGCGCTCGACCTCCTCGTGGCGGACGAGGTCCTCGCGGCTCGCCGCGCGGCCTGGACGCCGCCCGCTCCGCGCTACCGGGGCGGGGTCTTCGCGAAGTACGCGGCCCTCGTCTCCTCGGCCTCGGAGGGCGCGATCACCACGGGCGCTCGGCTCCGGGCGGCCCTCCCGAACGCGTGATGGCGCGACGGCCGACGGCGGGCATCGCGTCGAGCATCGTGCCCCGCATCGGACCGACCAGCGCGCCGGTCAAGGCGCCGGTCACCACGCCGGGCATCGCGCCGGTGCTCCGGGCATGAAGGCGATCCCGGGCCAGGTCACGTTCGGCTTCAAGACGTCGCCGCAGCGCGTCTCGTTCGCCGCGCTCGACGAGACCTGGGCGGCCGCTGCCGGGCTGCCGGTCTTCGTCGCGGCGTGGATGAACGACCACTTCTCGGATCCGGCCGCCGAGTCCGGCGGACCGAGCTTCGAGTCGCCGACCGTGATGGCCGCGCTCGCCCACCGCGTCCCGGGGCTCTGGCTCGGACACTCGGTCCTCGCAAACACGTTCCGCCATCCCGCGCTCCTCGCGAAGATCGCCACGACGATGGACCACGTCACCGGCGGGCGATTCATCGTCGGCCTCGGGATGGGCTGGCACGCCTGGGAGCACGGCGCCTTCGGGGTTCCGCTGCCCCCTCCCCCGGAGCGCTTCGACCGGCTCGTCACGACGGTGCGGGTGCTCCGGGCGCTCGGATCGCCGGCGGCCGCCGGCGCGCCCGGCGTCAGCCTCGACGACCCGTTCGTCCGCCTCGACGGGGCCACGAACGAGCCGCCGCCGGTCCAGCCGGGTGGCCCGCCGATCTTCCTCGGCGGCCAGGGCCCGCGCGGCCTCCGGCTCGCGGCCGAGGAGGGCGACGGCTGGTTCATCCCTTCGATGCCGGCCACGGACCCGGCGCTCTTCGGAGCGCGGCGCGACACGATCCTCCGGGCGATGGAGGCCGCCGGCCGCGATCCGGCCGGCTTCCAGTTCGTCGCCCAGGTGAGCGCAGGCGGCGATGCCGCAGCGCGGGCCGCAGCGCGGGCGCTCGCGCGCGCCTACGTCG
>JBBSAS010000484.1:0-1650 GCA_038252055.1 Candidatus Limnocylindrales bacterium | reverse complement strand
GCTGGACCTTGCCGGGAACACCGCTTTCCTCCTGGCCGCCCAGTCGGGGGGCCTCGCGCTCGCGGCTGTCCTCGGGTCGCTCTACCCGGTTGCCACCGTCGTCCTCGCCGCCGCGCTCCTCCGGGAGCCGATCGGCCGGCTCCACGGGGCGGGGGTCGTCGCGGCGGCCGTGGCCGTCGTCCTGATCGCCGGCGGCGGCTGACCGAGCGCGCCTCGCGCCAAAGCGCCCCATCGCATGGAGGCCGCCGTCCCGCCACAAGCGGACCCGGCGCTCGGGCGGTACCGTAACCGCCGCACCGCGCCACCCACGAGGTACCCCCATGACCACGGAGATCCCGGACGGGATCGTCATCGAGCCCGTCTTCGTCGTCGAAGTGACGTTCGCCCCCGACGCCGCAGACCGGCGCCCGCCGCATCGTGCCACGCACCTGGCGCGCATCGACGCGCTGCGGGCCGACGGCGTGATCCTCGAGGCGGGCGCGTATCCGGACCTGTCCGGCTCGCTTCTCATCGTCCGCGCCCCCGATGCCGATAGCGCGATCGCGGTCGCCCGCGACGACGTGTACATGCGTGAGGGCGTCTGGGTGGAGGCCCGGGTGCGACCGTTCGCCCGGGTCGCCCGCCCGGACGAGATCCCCGTTCCGTGACGGGCGGGAACGCCGAGGTCGGCCGTGGCACGGTCGGCCCCGTCATGGTCGGCCGCTCCACCGCGGCGGGCTCCCGGGGCCGCCCGGCGCGCCGTGCCCGGCTCGCCGGCGCTGCGCTCTGGCTCGTCCTCGCCGTCGCCTCGCTGGCCGCATGCGGCACCGCGGCGAGCCCGGGCGTCCCATCCTCGGTCGCCCCGGCGACGGATGGGGCGCCCGTTGTGACGCCGGCTGCCACCGCCGCCCCGACCCCCGGCGGCGGGGCGTCGGCGGTCCCCGGCGCCACCTCCTCGACGGCGGCCACGCCGCGTCCGCGCGGTGCCTTCACCTTCGAGCTGCCCGCGTCCTGGAAGGAGGTCGCTCTTGACGGCGACTACGCGGAGCTCATCGCCGGGCTCCGGGCGACGAACTCCACCTTCGCCGATTCGCTCGACGCGCGCCTCCGGAACGTCGCCGCCAGCACGTCGTACTTCGCCTTCGACGCCTCCGAGTCCGCGATCAAGGCCGGCGACCTCGCGACGCTCGCGGTGACCGAGACCGACCTGCCGCCCGGGGTCTCGGTCCAGACACTGGCAACGACCGTCCAGAACCAGGTCACCCAGCTCGTGGAGACCGACGTGCCGCTCCGGGAGATCGTCACCGCGTCCGGCCCCGGGTTCTCAATTGCCTACGCTGCGCCCCTGACGCGGCCCGACGGCAAGGAAGGGACCGTGGCGGTGACGCAGGTCTTCTACGCCCTGCCGGGCCGCGGCTACGTGATGACCTTCTCCGCGCCGCCGGACGCGGCCGATGCCCACGGCCAGGCGGTAGCCCAGATCGCACAGTCGTTCCTGATCACCCCCTGACGCCGACGTTGGGCGGACGTATGAGCATCTCCGGGTCCGCTCGCGTCGCCCTCCTCTGGTTCCGCCGCGACCTTCGAGTCCACGACCATCCAGCTCTCGCTGCGGCGATCGAGGCGGCGGAGGCCGTCGTCCCGGTCTTCGTCCTCGATCCGCGGCTCCTC
>JBBSAS010000483.1:0-1669 GCA_038252055.1 Candidatus Limnocylindrales bacterium | reverse complement strand
TGGCGCCGCTCTATGACGGGATCGCCAGGCAAGTAGCACTGCTCAAACGCTAACCAGGGAACGTCGAAGCGCTGTCGTCGTGACTCGATCGGAGTGAGGTGCGTCTCGGCGCCTTCTGAATCGCCCTGGGTTGATTGGAGGCTCCTGACCTTGGAAACGAGGATGGAGCCATGCCAGGAGATGCGAGATCACAGAAGCCGACGACTCGTCGGTACACGGATGCGGAGAAGGCCCGGGCGGTGCGGCTGGTCCGTCAGTTGCGCGATGAGCTGGGGACGTCGCATGGGACGGTGCAGCGGGTCGCGACTCAGCTCGGCTACGGGGTCGAGTCGGTGCGGGGCTGGGTGCGTCAGGCGGACATCGATGATGGGTGGAGTGCGGGGACCACGACTGCTCAGGCGGATCGGATCAAGGCGCTCGAGCAGGAGAACAAGGAGCTGAAGCGAGCCAACGCGATTCTCCGTTCGGCGTCGGCTTTTTTCGCGGCGGAGCTCGACCGCCCACAGAAGTGATGGTCGACTACATCGACGCTCACAAGACCGAGTTCGGGGTCGAGCCGATCTGCAACGTGCTGCAGGTCGCCCCCTCCACCTACTACGCGGCGAAGTCCCGGCCCGTCTCGGTGCGAGCGGCCCGCGACGCGGTGATGCTCCCGATCCTGTTGGCGATCTGGGCGGCGAACTACCGCGTCTACGGGGCCCACAAGCTCTGGAAGGCCGCCCGCCGGGCAGGCCATGACATCGGACGCGATCAGGTCGCCCGGTTGATGCGCCAAGCCGGCATCCACGGTGTGCACCGACGGCGCAAGGTCCGCACCACCCAGCCGGACGTGTCCGCGCCTCGCCCACCGGACCTCGTGGAGCGTGACTTCAGCGCGACCGGACCGAACCAGCTCTGGGTCATGGACCTGACCTATGTGCCGACCTGGGCTGGTGTCGCGTACGTGTGCTTCATCGTCGACGCGTTCTCCCGGATGATCGTCGGGTGGCGCGTCGCGTCGAACATGCGCACGACCATGGTCCTCGACGCGCTCGAGATGGCCCGCTGGTCGCGCGGCACACGACTCAAGGGTCTCATTGCCCACTCGGACGCCGGCAGTCAATTTACCAGCGTGCGTTACGGCGAACGCCTCGCCGAGCTCGGTGCGCTGCCGTCGATCGGATCAGTCGGCGATTCGTACGACAACGCGCTGGCCGAGACCGTCAACGGGCTCTACAAGACCGAGCTCATCCGCGGACCCGGACAAGGACCCTGGCGCACCGTCGAGGACGTCGAGCTCGCGACACTCGGCTGGGTGCACTGGCACAACACCGCGCGCCTCCACGGCTACCTCAACGACGTGCCACCCGCGGAGTTCGAAGCCGTATGGCGCGAAGCGAACACACGTGCGACGCTCAGTGCATCACAGAGCATCGCACGCACGACCGGTGGCACCAACCACCCGACCGATCCCGCCGCTCACGCGGTTGGAAACCAATAGCCCGAGCCTCCATCAAACCCAGGGCGATTCATTTGGAGTGAAGGGGGCGGGGTGCGGATCCTCGACGGTGAGCGAATTCTGAGTCCGAGTGACCTCACTGGGTTCTCCGCGTGCGCGCACCTCACCCATCTCGACGGCTTGGTCGCCGCCGGCGGGCTTGAGAAGCCCATACGACGTGATCCGATCCTC
>JBBSAS010000482.1:0-1671 GCA_038252055.1 Candidatus Limnocylindrales bacterium | reverse complement strand
GGTCTTGGCCTCGTTGAGGTCCAGCCCACAGTCGGCCAGCCGCGCCCGGACCGCCGCCAGCACCTCGCGGGCTTCCCGCTTGGTCCGGCAGTGCGCCACAGCATCATCCGCGTTTGGGGGTATTCAGTTGACCGGACTACGCTGGGGAGTTATGAGCGAGTTGCGGCCTCGCGTGGGCGCGCACTACCTGAACCGCCCTGGGTCTGATGGAGGCTCGTCTTATTGGAGTCCGACCCCGGCGGGGTCGGACTCTTGTGCAGCGTAGAACGCTGCTTCGTACTCCGCTGGCGGGGCGTCGCCGCAGTGCCCGTGGAGCCGGCCTTCGTTGAACCAGTGGACCCAGGACAGGGTGGCGAGCTCGAGCTCGTCGACGTCCTCCCAGCCGCGGGTGTCGGGTCCGTAGACGCACTCGGTCTTGTAGAGACCGTTGGTCGTCTCGGCCAGGGCGTTGTCGAAGGAGTCCGCGACCGTCCCGATCGAAGGACGTGCTCCGATCTCCTCCAGACGCTCGGTGAACCGCACGGACGTGAATTGCGACCCGGCATCCGAGTGGGTCACCAGGCCGACCAGCCTACGCCCACCGCGGGACGCGCGGGCCATCTCGAGAGCGTCCAAGACCATCTCGGTCTTCATGTTCGCCGCGACCCGCCACCCGACGATCCGCCGGCTGAACGCGTCGACGATGAAGCACACGTACGCCATTCCCGATCTTGTGGGGACGTAGGTCAGGTCGGTCACCCACAGCGCGTCGGGTCGATCGGCCTTGAACCGCCGGTTCACCAGGTCCGGTGCCCGCGAGGCGTCCGGGTCCTGCCGGGTGGTGAAGACCTTCTTGCGCAACCGGGACACGCCCTCGATGCCGAGCTCGCGCATGAGGCGGGCGACCTGATCGCGGCCGATGTCGTGCCCGGCGCGCTGCGCGGCCTTCCAGAGCTTGTGGGCCCCGTAGACCTTCCGGTTCGCGATCCACAACGCGAGCAAGATCTGCATCATCAGCGCGTCCCGGACAGCACGGGCCGATGGCGCGGTCTGCCGCTTCTTCGCGGCGTAGTAGGTGCTCGGAGCCACCTGCATGTGCTCGCAGATGAACTCGACTCCGAACTGGTCGCGGTGCCCGTCGACGAACGCGACGATCACCTCGATGGGCGGTCGAGCTCCGCCGCGAAGAAAGCCGAGGCCCGCTTGAGCAGATCGTTGGCTCGGCGCAGCTCACGGTTCTCCTGCACGAGCTCCTGGATCCGCTTGGCCTCGACCGTCGTCACACCGGGCTCGGCGCCATCGTCTATGTCGGCCTGCCTGACCCAGCTCCGCAGCGACTCCACCCCGCAGCCGATTTGGTCCGCGACCCGCTGGATCGTGCCGTGCGTCGTGCCGAGCTCCTTGCGCAGCTGCCGGACCAGCCGGACCGCTCGAGCCTTGTCCTCCTTCGAGTACCGACGCGCCGTCGGCTTTCCACGTGTGCCTTGGTTCCCCATGGCTCCATCCTCGCTTCCAAGGTCAGGAGCCTCCAAGCAACCCAGGGCGGTTCAGACTACCCGCGCTCTGCGGGTGAGTTTCGTTCTTGGTTCGGGACGGACGCGGACTGCCTTGACTACCTGGACTGGCTGCGCTGGCCGGATGGTTTCGTGTGTCCCGAGTGCGGCCACCACGGGGGCTGGCGGGTCGCTGACG
>JBBSAS010000481.1:0-1683 GCA_038252055.1 Candidatus Limnocylindrales bacterium | reverse complement strand
GTATCACTGCGCCTAGGAGCCTGCGGGCGGGGTTTGCGCCTCGGACCAACTCGTCCAGAGCCCAGACGATGAGCGCGCCCTGACCGACACCCGCAAGGGTTGCACCACGAGCCGTCCCCAACACTCCAGTCCACCCGACGACGACAGCAACCAGCCACACCGCCAGGGCCGGGTTTGGCCACTGGGCCAGCGTCAACCCTCCGTTCTGGTTGCGCACCCACCACCCAAGGCGGAGGACGCGGGGCCGCGACAACGACTCGTCTTGACGTGAAGATGGGGGCACGGAGGCGACTCTAGCCGCCTTCCGCCAACACGCCTGGCTTGCTCGAGGATGACGAGGCTCTGCTCCAGTCAGGCAATCGCGAGACGACCGTTGAGGTCTCCAACCCGCCAGGGTTACGACACGAGCGAAAAGGTCGCCGAGGTCAGCCCGCAGTCCACGGCTCAAGGAGTCGCGGCGCGCCAATCCGGAGAACCGGCCTACAGTCGCAACCAGTCCCGGTGGCCTGGGGGCACCGAAGGGGGGAGTTCGATCGTGGGCAGGCGGCAGAACGACAGACTGCGGGCGATGTATGTCGGCGGGCACGGCAACAGGACTGCGCGACGGTATGCACGATTCTGGAACGTGGCTTTCAGCCTCGGGCTTCTGCCGAGGCGGTGGGTCACGCTCGAGGTGCGCGGTCGTCGTACGGGACGGGTCACCCGGTTCCCCGTCGGTATGGCGGACGTCGGGGGCCAGTGGTACGTCGTCTCGATGCTCGGCGAGTGCAACTGGGTCCGTAACGTGCGCGCCGCAGGGGGTCAGGCAACCCTGTGGCGGCGTCGGGCGCGTCCGGTCCGGCTCGTCGAGGTGCCGGTGGATGAGCGGGCGCCGGTGATCAGGCGGTACGTCGCGAGGATGCCGGGCGGCCGGCCGCACATCCCCGTCGACCGGCACGAGCCCGTCGGGGCGTTCGAGACGATCGCTTCGGACTACCCGGTCTTCCAGGTCATGCCGCTGTAGTCGCCCAGCCAAGTCAGCGACCGGCGCTGTGGCGTTTCCTGCCGCCAATTGTTTGCGGACACGGTTTGTCCCGTGGGTGGCACCAATGCAGACGCCGAAGTTGGCCGGGTTCGGGGCGGCCCGGCTTGACCGCAGGATTAGCCGGTCGGGAGCTCACCACTTTGAGGGAGGACGCGGGTCCCGAGGATGCCTACTCTGACAAACCGAGGGCCGTCTCGTTGCGTCTGCCGGTCGCCGCATCCTCGCTGAAAGGTGCATCATGCCCACCGTAATCGCCCATCACGACGTGAAGGACACAGAGCACTGGCTTGCCTCGCCGAAGCGCGAAGAGGTCTTCGGGCCCCTCGGCGTCACCAACATCCGGACCTTCGTCGACCCACAGAGCCCGACCCGAGTGGCAGTGCTTATGGACGTTGCAGACATGGACGTTCTCATGGCCGCGATGCAGAACGAGGCGATGGCCGAGGCGATGGCGTATGACGGCGTGCTGGGCGACACGTTGGTGATCCTCGTCGAGGCGTAGTTCCCGCTCGTGGGCTTCGCGATCGGCTGATTTTGCCCCGTAGGGCGTCCGCCCACGTCGCGACTGCCGAACGCCGGCCGGCACGTCGAACACCTCAAGTTGGACGCCGTTGAGACCAGGTCCTCGCCGTCCCGATCATGGATCGGCATCCGGCGAT
>JBBSAS010000480.1:0-1693 GCA_038252055.1 Candidatus Limnocylindrales bacterium | reverse complement strand
TTTCGCGCTTGAGAAGGTCCGCCGCGACGTGCCGAGCATCGGGAAAGCGCGTGGCGAGGGGCCGCGGGTCGCGGCTCATGAGCACGAGCTCGTGGTCGAGCGCCTGCAGGAGCGGGACGAGCCGGGCGCCGATGTAGCCGCTGGCGCCGACGATGAGGATGCGCATCGGTGGAGTATGCGCGACCTCCCGCCGACCGCCCGGCGGACGCCGCGGCCGAACCCGCCGACCGGCGACCACGAGGTCCGGGTCCACCGGTGAGGCGGCGGTCCGATGGGAGCGAGCCACCCGTCGTGATGACCGCAGCCGCGCGCGAAGCGACGGCCCGGCGATTCAGGATCGTTTCAGGCTCCAGGCGCTGAATCTGGAACGGAGCCCGGCCTCCTCCCCGGGGCTCCGGCCGTCGGAAGACCGTCCTCCTCCCGGTCGCCGACAACGAACGCGGACCCGACTGCCCACACCCGGGCGGCCGGGTCCGTTTCGCATCTTGCCCCTGGTGCCGGAATCTGCCCCCCACGATGACGAGTCGCATCGTGCACGGCTCGGCGCGATCCCATTGCCCTTCTCCTGCGAAGTGGAGAGGACGGATCCGGCGGCCATCGGTGCGCCATCCATGACCCACCGGAGGCGCCCGATGCACCTGGCACGCCCTGACGTTGATCAGCTCGACATCCGGATCACGACCACACTCGCGCGGGTCTCGATCCCGGTGCTCCGCTTTGCCCTCGGCACGGTCTTCCTGTGGTTCGGCGTCCTCAAGTTCTTCCCGGGCCTGAGCCCGGCAGAGGACCTGGCGGCACGGACGATCGAGCAGCTGACCTTCGGTGTTGTCCCGGCGGGAATCGCCCTGCCCGTCCTCGCCGCGTGGGAGTGTCTGATCGGGCTGGGACTCCTGTCCGGCCGCTTCCTCCGCGCGACGCTCCTCCTCCTCGCCTTCCAGATGATCGGCGCCTTCACCCCACTCGTGCTCTTTCCCGACGAGACGTTCACGATCGTGCCGTTCGCGCCGACGCTCGAGGGCCAGTACATCATCAAGAACATCGTGCTCATCGCCGCCGCGATGGTCGTCGGCGCCACGGTTCGCGGCGGGCAGCTTCGGGCCGACCCGAACGCGCGCTGAGACCCCACAATGATCGGGGCCCCGAGCGAGCACTCGAGCGCGCGGAAGCGGTCCTGGAGCCCAGGAACGACATGCGCGGCCTCGCGCCCCCGACGACCCTCGCGGCGTCGCTACAGCGGTTTCCCTATTGCGCACCGGGCATCAGCGCGCGCACAGTACCCGCCCGCTGGTGCGCAGACGCACCACGAACGGACACGCTGCGGAGTGGTGCATGGCCCTCGGATGGGACCTCGGGAACGTCCTCGCGACCGTGACGCCGGTCGGGCGCCGCCGACGGGCCGCGGATGCCCTCGAACGGCTCACGATCGAGCGGACGGCGGTCCACCGCCTCGCGGTGATGTTCGGCGCCCCGGAGCTCGAGCGCGGATCGAGCGGCGAGGCGCCGAGCGCTCCCGGCCGGTCGACCACGGGCGCTGCGATGGCGGTGAGCGCCGGCGCTGCGACGGTCCCTGTTCCGGCGGGGCGTGTCGAGCGAGAGCCGGTCTCCCGGCCGCGCCTCCGCCGCGGCGCCGGCCCGTCCCGGTCGCCCTGGCTCCGGGAGGCCGCTGCGTTTGCGGCCCTCGCCACGGCGGTGG
>JBBSAS010000479.1:0-1710 GCA_038252055.1 Candidatus Limnocylindrales bacterium | reverse complement strand
TCGCTTGTCGTCGTGGACGTCAGCTTCATCTCGCTTCGCCTGGTGCTGGGGCCCATCGCAGCCTGCCTGGCGCCCGGCGGCGAGGTCGTCGCCCTCGTGAAGCCGCAGTTCGAGGCGGGGCGCGGGCGAGCGCCGCGCGGCGTCGTGCGCGACCCGGCCGTCCACCGCGAGGTCCTCGCCTCGGCCCTCGGCGACGTCCGTGCCGCGGGTCTCGCGCCGGCGGGTCTCACGGCCTCGCCCCTGGTCGGCCCAGCCGGCAACCGGGAGTTCTTCGTCCACGCCCGGCGGCCCTCGGCGGCAGCGGAGACAGGCGACGCCGGGGTCGGGGGCGACCCTGAAGCAGCGGCCGACGCGTCGCGCGGCCTGTCGGTGGACGCGTCGCGCGGCCCCTCGACCGACGACCCCGGCGCCTGGGCGGCGCGGATCGCCGAGCTGGTGCCCGGATGAGCGGGGCGCGGCGGATCGGGTTCGCCTACAACCCGACCAACGATGCGGCGGTCGCCCTCTCGGCGCGGGCCCTCGCATGGTGCGCGGCCGAGGGGATCGCGGCCTGGGCGGTCGCCTCCGGCGAGACGGAGGAGCTCGCGGCGGCGCTCCCGGACGTCGACGCGCTCGTCGTGCTCGGCGGCGACGGGACGTTCCTGCGGGCCGCCCACGCCGTCGCCGGTCTCGCCGTCCCGATGGTCGGCGTAAACCTCGGCAAGGTCGGGTTCCTCTCGAAGGCCGAGGCTACGGAGCTCGAGGAGCTGCTGGCGGGGATCCGGGACGGCTGCTACCGGATCGAAGAGCGGATGGCGCTCCGCGGGGCGATCAACAGCCCGGCCGAGGCGCCGGGGGACGGCCCCACCCCGGAGCACGCCCACGGAGCTTCGCCCGGGCCCACCCGGAGCCGCTTCATCGCCCTCAACGACGTCGTCGTGGCCCGCGGGTCGCTCGCCCGCGTCGTCCGCCTCGACGTGGAGATCGGGCCGTCGCACCTGGCCACCTACGTCGCCGACGGGCTCATCGTGGCGAGCCCGACCGGCTCGACCGGCTACAGCTTCTCTGCGGGTGGCCCGATCCTCGACCCGCTCAGCCGGAACCTCATCGTGACGCCGATCGCGGCGTATCTCTCCGCCCTCGGCTCGGTCGTCGTCAGCCCCGACCAGGTCGTCCGCTGCACGGTCCTCCAGGCCCACGAGGCGCTCGCCTCGATCGACGGGCACCTGGACTTCCCGCTCACGGTCGGCGACACGGTGACGATCGCCGCCTTCGAGGAGCCGATTCGCTTCCTCGAGCCCGACGGGGCTGTGCCGTTCTGGGACCTTCTCCGACAGAAGGCCCAGCTCCTCCCGTCGTGATCGGCCGGTGAGCGGCGACGCGGCCCCTGGCGTCGGTGCTGGCCCCGGGGGCGGCGCAGGCCCCGGAGACGCCCCAGCCCCCGGCGGCGACGCGGCCCCCGGAGGCGCCCAAGCCCCCGGCGGCGTCCCCGGCCGGCTCCTCGAGCTCGCGGTCGCCGACCTTGCCCTCATCGAGCGGGTCCGGATCCCGTTCGCCGACGGTCTGAACGTCATCACCGGGGAGACCGGAGCCGGGAAGAGCCTCCTCATCGACGCGCTCGGCCTGGCCCTCGGGGCGCGGGCGGATCCGGGGCTCGTCCGCCACGGAACCGAGACGGCGCGGGTCGAGGCGCTCTTCGACCGCCTCCCCGAGCCCCTCGTCTGCGTTCGC
>JBBSAS010000478.1:0-1713 GCA_038252055.1 Candidatus Limnocylindrales bacterium | reverse complement strand
GCGGGACGGCGATCGACCAGGGTGCCGAAGGACGGGTGCCGGGCAAGAGCTGGACCGCGCCCCCGCCGTGGACGGCCGGCGCGGCTGCCGGCGCCACCGCCGCTAACGCGGGTTCCGCCGCTAACGCGGGTTCCGCCGCCGCGGCGGCGTCCGCCGGTGGCACGGGGTCCGGGTCCGACCTGCCCGATGAGGACCTGGTCCGCGGCGCCGCGCCTCCGACCGGTCGTCGCGACACCGGATCTCATGCCGCGGAACCGGGCCTCGACGAGCCACCGGCGTTCCTCGCCGGGCGGACTGATCGCCCGGCCCCGCGTCCCCCGCGCGCCGCGGAACCGTGGACTGACGGTGTCGGCCGGGACGCCCAAGAGGCGTCGGTCGGCGAACGTGTCGCACCGTCACGGTACGCATCCCCGATCGAGGACGACCTTCCCGAGGAGCCGCGGTCGGTCCCCGAGCCCCCACGCGTGTCGGTCGGCTACGCGCCCGTCGGGTACGTCCCCGTGGTGCCCGCCGCCGAGCGCCCGGTTGCCGGGTCCGGTCGGGTCGGCGCCGGGACACCGAGCTGGGAGCAGCCCCACCACGTCGAGTCCTACCCGACGCTGAAGTCCCGGGGCGGTGGCGGCCTGCCACGTCCGGCCCTCTACGCGATCGTCATCCTGCTCATCGGCCTCGGGCTCTTCGCCACCCCCTTCATCTTGCGGGGCCTGGGCGGCGGCGGCGGGGACGCGACGCCGGCCCCCTCTGCGTCGGTCGTGCCGAGCTCGACGAGCGAACCGCTCCCCACCCCGGTGCCGACGCCGAAGGAGGTCGTCCACACGGTGAAGGCGAACGAGACGCTCTCGAAGATCGCGGCGAAGTACGGGGTCACCGTCGACCAGATCCTCGTGGCGAACCCGTCGATCAAGAACCCGAACAAGATCGCGGTGGGGGACAAGATCGTCATCCCGCAGCCGCTCCCCTCGGAGATCACGAACGGGGAGATCACGCCCGCACCGTAGGGCGGGCGTCGAGCCCGGGGACGGGTTGCGCGGTCGACGCGCTCAGGTGGTCGTCGGTGGTCGCGCCGGGGATGAGGCCGACCGGTTCGCCGGGCCCACCCGCCTCTGCCGCGGCGTGCCGCTATCGCCGGGGCGTGCCCGCTATCGCCGGGGCGTGAGGTTGATCGACGTGATCTTGCCAGCCTCGACCCGGAAGCTGGCGTCGAGGTATTGCGATGGCGCGCCGGGGCGGACGACGAGGAGGTCGGCCTGCCACGTGTTGCCCATGTCCTGGACCTGCCCGGGGACCATCTTGAAGCCGGTGTCCGCGCGGAGGAACCAGCCGCTCACCTGGTCGAGGCCGCGCAGCGTGCGAGCGTTGTCACCGACGTGGACGCGCATCTCGACACGCTCGTCCATCAGCGCGATCGCCGTGTCGCGCGCGCCGGCATTCAACTCTTCGAAGAAGACTTCCATCGTGTCAACGGCTCCCATGGCCCGAGTCTAGCCGAACCGGCGGCCGGGCACGGGGCCGAGGCAGGGTCCGGGGGCCGGTGCGGAGATCCCCGGCGGGCGCCCCGGCCCGCTGACAGCGCCTCGGGGCCGCGTCGCATCGGCTCAGAAGCCGCCGCCGGCACCGCCCCCGCCGCCGCCCGAGGAGCCGCCGGAGAAGCCGCCGCCGCTCGACGAGGACGGCGCGTTGCCGATCGTCCCGAGCGCGGCGAACATCCCCCCG
>JBBSAS010000477.1:0-1713 GCA_038252055.1 Candidatus Limnocylindrales bacterium | reverse complement strand
GTGTGGGTGTGGAGATCCAGGCGTGCGGGCCCCGCGGGCACGACGCGCCCCTCGGTCGGCGCGCGGCGGGCGCGTGGCATCAGGCGTGCTCCACGACCTGCCGCAGGCGCTCGATGGCCAGGGCTCGGCCCGTGGCGGGATCCACGTCCACCCGGAGCGCGTTGAAGACGACGGGCCATCCACCCACCTCGAAGCGCGTCGGAAGGCCGTTGAGGAAGCGCGGCAGGACCGTTGCCGGATCGAACCCGATCACCGAGTGGAGCGGCCCGGTCATCCCGAGGTCGCTCTGGTACGCGGTGCCCTTCGGGAGGATCCGCTCGTCCGCCGTGGGGACGTGGGTGTGCGTGCCGACGACCGCGCTTGCCCGGCCGTCGAGATGAAGGCCGAAGGCGTTCTTCTCGCTCGTGACCTCGCAGTGGAAGTCCACGAGGCGCACGGGCGGGAGGGTGTCGGCCCCCTCGTCGAGGAGGCGGTCCACGTCGGTGAACGGGTTCTCGATCGGGATCATGAAGGTCCGGCCCTGGAAGTTGAGGACGGCGACATCCGTCCCGTCGGCCGCCTCGAAGACGCCCCAGCCGCGCCCGGGGATGCCGTCACTCCCATAGTTGTGGGGCCGCAGGATCCGCTCGTCGGACTCGAGGGACGGATAGATCTCGCGCTTGTCCCAGATGTGGTTGCCCGACGTGATGACGTCGACCCCGGAACGAAAGAGCGAGGCGGCGGTTGCGGCGGTGAGCCCCATCCCGCCCGCGAGGTTCTCCCCGTTGGCGGTGACGAAGTCGAGCGCCTCGCGTTCGCGGAGGTCCGGAAGGACCTGCTCGATCGCCTCGCGGCCGGGCTTGCCGATGACGTCGCCGATCATGAGGATCCGGCACGCCCGCGGCGCACGCGGAGCAGTCACCGCGGCGCTACTTCGCGTACTCGACGGCCCGCGTCTCGCGGATCACCGTCACCTTGATCTGGCCCGGGTAGGTCATCGACTCCTCGATCTTGCGGACGATATCGCGGGCCAGGTGGGTCGCCGAGACGTCGTCGATCTCCTCGGGGCGGACGAGGATCCTGACCTCCCTGCCGGCCTGGACGGCGAACGTCCGCTCGACGCCGGCGAAGCTGCCGGCGATCGCCTGGAGGTCCTCGAGGCGCTTGACGTAGTTCTCGACCGACTCGCCCCGGGCCCCGGGACGCGAGGCGCTGATCGCGTCCGCGGCCTGGACGATCGGCGCCTCCAGGCAGGCGTACTCCACCTCCTGGTGGTGGGCCGCGATCGCGTTCACGACCTTGAACGAGAGGCCGTGGCGTTGGGCGACCGCAGCGGCGATTCCCGCGTGGCCGCCCTCGACCTCGTGATCGATCGCCTTGCCCATGTCGTGGAGAAGGCCGCCCGTCTTGCAGGCCTGGATATCCGCGCCGAGCTCGGCCGCCATGACCGCCGCGAGCCGGCTCGTCTCGACGCAATGGTTGAGGACGTTCTGGCCGTAGCTCGTCCGGTACTTGAGGCGCCCAAGCAGGCGCAGGATCTCGATCGGGAGCCCCGGAACGCCGGCATCGTAGGCCGCCGTCTCACCCGCCTGTCGGATGACGAGGTCCACCTCCGCCCGGGCCTTGGCGACGACCTCCTCGATCCGCCCCGGGTGGATCCGCCCGTCGGCCATGAGCTTCGTCAGGGCGATCCGGGCGATCTCGCGTCGGACCGGGTCGAAGCCCGACAGGACC
>JBBSAS010000476.1:0-1717 GCA_038252055.1 Candidatus Limnocylindrales bacterium | reverse complement strand
GGGCCATCGCGGCGTAGATGCTGAGCTCCTCGATGGTGTCGTGTCGGTGCAGCAGCCCCGCCAGCTGGGGCAGCAGAGCGGTCGCGTCGGCGAGGTCCCCGGCGGCGACGTCTCGACGGATCTGGCCGCAGAGGTTCTGGATCTGCACGTGCTCGGCGGACAGCTCCGCGATGGGCCGTATCGCCCGGCATCCGCAGTAGCCGCACATGTCGTCCTCCTTCGGTTGCGGTCAGCGGGTGACGTCGAGCACGCCGTGGGCGCCGCGCTGGGCGTCGAGCATGTAGTGGGAGATGAAGGGGTAGTGGCCCGGCTCGGGGAAGGTGAGCTCGACGAACCCGCCCTGGGCCGGTGCTAGCGCGAGGACCTGGCTGCCACCGGACTCCCCTGAGCCCGGACGCAGCAGGTAGCTGCCCTCGGCGTAGACCGTGTCGAACTGGCCACCGATGATGTGGAACGAGGTCGCTCGCTCGGGTCCGGCGTCCAGGACCCAGACCCGGACCCGCTGCCCGACGCGGGCGGGCAGCGGGCGGGCGTCGTACTGGTCGGCGTACCCGTTGAAGACGACGGCGTCGGGTCGCTCGGCGTCCACCTTGTCGACGTCGACGGGACCGCCCTGCGGGCCGAGGTAGGGCTCGGACTGGATGAGGACATACTGGTGCGCCACCGGGGGCAGCCGCGGCGGGTCGATGACGACCGCGCCGAACATCCCGTTGGCGATGTGCGCGGCCATCGGGCTTGTGGCGCAGTGGTACAGCCAGATCCCGGCGTGTACGGCGGTGAAGGAGTAGAGCAGCGTGCCGCCGGGCGGGATCGTCCTCATCACGTCGTCGGGCGTCACCATCCCGGCGTGGAAGTCGATGGAGTGCCCCATCGGGGCGTGGTTGACGACGGTGACCTCGAAGACGTCGCCCACCCGGCCGTGCAGGAGGGGGCCGGGCATCGACCCGTTGTACGTCCACAGCTGCTGCGTCAGGCCCGGGGCGACCTCGCGGACGACCTCCTCGATGGTCAAGGTGACCCGGGGGGCGCCGAGCCCTAGAAGCCCGGGGGCGGCATACCCGGCCGCCGTGCGTAGCGCGACAGCGCGTTCCAGGGCGATCAGGGTAGCGACGAACCCGATTACCATGAGGGGTCCGTGGACGGCCGGCAGCCGGTCGGCCGTGACCGGAGCGGGCAGGCCGAGCAGCATCAGTGCGGCGTCGAGCCCGGCGAGCATCGCGACCAGCGCCATCAGGAGGAACGGTAGGCGCCACCGGGCCGCACTGCGCGGCGGCCGCGGTCCGGCGGGTGCGGCCGGCCGGGCAGGCCCGATCGGCCCCGGCGCGCAAGCGCCCGTGTCGACGCCCGCGCTCACGACGGCCCCTGAGCCCCGGCCGGACTCTGGCCCAGCCGCAGCCTGCACGCGCCGGGCTCGGCGAACGCGGCGAGCGTGACCTCGGTGGTGGTATCGCCCCAGTGGTGCAGGGCTCCCCGGACGATGCCCTCGTGCACCGCGCAGACGACGTCCGGCTGGAGGCGGGCGGCCTCGAGCAGCGGGCACCGGGTGAGCCGGGCCGAGGTCGCCGACCGGTTCGGCTCCGGAGCGAAGCCCAGCTCGGCGAGCAGGTCGATGACGGCCCGACGGGCGCCTGCGCGGCCCCGGCCGACGGCCGCGGTCCGACCGGACGCGAGCCCCTCGCCCCAGGTGGTTCCCGCCTCGACGGCCACCTGACGCGGG
>JBBSAS010000475.1:0-1717 GCA_038252055.1 Candidatus Limnocylindrales bacterium | reverse complement strand
GTGACGAGCATCCCCTCGAGAATGTACTTGTCGCCGACCGGCGTCCGGACCACGCGCGCGCCGGCGGCGTGGAGCGCCGCCTCGAGCCCGCCGTTCGAGAGGACCGTCACGACGAGGATCCCCCCCGGAAGCACGCCCCGCGCCATGCGGTCGAGGGCACAGACACCGAGGAGCTGGTCGCCATCGACGACGGCCCCGTGGCGGTCCACGACGACGAGCCGGTCCGCGTCGCCGTCGAGGGCGAAGCCGAGATCGGCCCCCCGTCGGATCACCTCGACGGCGAGCGACGCCGGCCCGGTGGCACCGCAGCCGTCATTGATGTTCACGCCGTCGGGGTGGTTGTGGATGACGTCGACCCGGGCACCGGTCGCCGCGAGGATCTCGGGGGCGGTGACGCCGCCGGCGCCGTTCGCGCAATCGAGGACGATGTGGAGGTCGCAGGCCGTGGCCACGGCGAGCCGGCGGCGGTGCTCGCGATACCGCTCGACGAGGTCCGGGTCGGCCATCACCCGCCCGATCCCGGCGTTGCGCGGACCGCCGAGCTCCTCGGAGCGCCACATCAGCTGCTCGAGGGTGGCCTCGGCGGCCTCGTCGAGCTTGAGGCCCCGGCTGTCGAGGACCTTCAGGCCGTTGTCGTCGGCGGGGTTGTGCGAGGCGGAGACCATCACCCCGGCCGCGAACGCCCCGGTCCCGGCGAGGTGGGCGAGCGCCGGCGTGGGGAGGACCCCGGCGACGTGGACGTCGGCGCCCATGCTGGCAGCCCCGGCCGCGAGCGCGGCGACGAGCATCCCGCCCGAGCGTCGGGTGTCCTGGCCCAGCACGATTTGGCCGCCTGCCCCCACCAGCTCGTGGGTGACCGCGCGTCCGAGCGCGTAGGCCATCGGTGCGCGGAGATCGACGTTCGCGACCCCGCGGATCCCGTCGGTTCCGAAGAGGCGTCCCATCGTCACGGGCTCGGCCCCGGCGTCGGCGTCGGCGTCGGGCCCGGCGTCCCGGGCGGCAGGGCCGTCGGGGATGGCAGGGCCAGCGGCGTTGCCGTGACCGTCACCTCGCCGGGGGAGGCGGCGACGAGGGTCACGCCCTCCGGCAGCGCGACGGTGACCGTGACGGCACTGGTCCCGGCGTCGAGACCGGCCACGTCGAGCCGGGCCACGACCTCCGTCGCCGCGAGCGCGTCGAGCGCGGTGAGCGTTCCCCCGACGGTCAGCAGGACCCGGTCCACCGATGGCTGGTACGCGAGACCCGGCGAGGGGTTGACGAAGACAAACCCCGCTTCGATCGTGCGGGTCCCCGAGCGCGGGCGGATCGTGACCGTGACCCGGGCCTGGCCCACGCCGACGGCGGCGACGCCGTCGGGCAGGGCGAGGCCCACCTCGGCGCTGACGTCCGCCGTCGCGCCGGCGACCGTGACCGGGCGCGTGTCGATCGCGACGAGGCCGTCAAGGGCATCCGCTTCACCCTCCACGGTCACGAGGGCGGGCTGGACGTCGACGGACGCGATCTCGACGTCCGCCGCGGGCGAGCCGCGAATCACCGGGTTCACCGGGAGGGTCCGGGTCGCGAGCTGGCTGCCGATCTGGACGGTCACCCGCGCCGAGCTCGGCTGCACGTCCACCCCCTCCACGACCTCGCCGCGGGCATCGACCGGCTCCAGGCCGACCGTCTCGTTGATGTCGAGGCCGGAGGGATCGATGCGGATCCGTGCCACGGCCGCGGT
>JBBSAS010000474.1:0-1719 GCA_038252055.1 Candidatus Limnocylindrales bacterium | reverse complement strand
GCACGATCGAGAACGCCTCGCTCGCCGGGACCAAGTGCTCGCCCCGCAGCGAGCGCTCGATGACCTCGACGAGCGCCGGCGGGAGCGCGGTCAGGCTGGCGAGCGTCCGGTGCTTGACCGAGGCCCCCACCCGGTACGACTGGCGGAGCAGGACCGAGACGTACTCCTTCCCCTCGTGGACCCGCCTCACTCTGGCCACGTGCATGGCCCCGCTCGACCGTCTCGGCATGCGCGTATCATCGCACAACCTCGCCACATGTCAAGTCCCAGTCTGGCTACATCATGAACCACTCAGCGGCCATCTTCTGGCCCATCCTGAACACGAAACCGGGGGGACCAGCCCGAAACGGCGCTGGAAGTTCGGTCTACGGGCTGCACGCGATCCTGAAGCTCCACTTCCAGAAGGTAGAGGAGCTCTACCTCCCGGTTCTCGACTGCTGGCTCACGCAGGAGCGGGCGCGCATCCTGTTCGGCCACATGGCGGATAGGCCCGCGACTGCGAATGCGTCGGTTCCACGCGCCGGATGACGACCTCGGCGAAGCAGGAGGCAGGCGATGTTCATCAACCTCATCGAGTTCCCGCCGGTCAGGGCGGACGAGGACCAGGAGCTCTGCGACTCGTGTGACGCGTCGAACAGCGTCTGCGAGCGGTTCCTGGGCTTCGTCTCGCGCCGCCTGCTTGGCGCTCGCGACGAGCCGGGTTGCTACCTCGGAATCGGCGAGCACGAGAGCGGGCAACGTTCAGGAAGATGCCCACAGGTCCCGAGCGGGACGGCATCTGGGACGGGGTCGAGCGCCTGCTCGTCGGACAGCCGAAGCCGCGCTTCCTGGACATGCTCATCACATCCGAGCCGGTCGAGTTCCGACGCCATGCTCCTCTCGGCGCGGTCATCGCGGCGCGTGCCGCGGCGGCAGCGTAGGCGGCGAGATCGGTCGGAGCCTGCCGATGCCGTCGCTGGAGATCGCCCTCGAGCTCTTGCTCGTCGCTCTCGTGGTGGCCCTGGTCACTCGGCGGTCGGGGCGCCCATACACCATCGCGCTCGTCATCTGGGGCCTCGTCCTCGGCATGTTCGGCGCGCTCGGGCCGCTCGGGCTGAGCAAGGAACTCGTCCTGTCGGTGTTCCTCCCTCCGCTCCTCCTCGAGGACGCCCTGCAGATCCGGGTCGATCTGCTCCGCCGGCGGGCAGGCCTCGTCCTCCTGCTCGCGTTCGCCGGCGCGACCCTGAGCGCGCTCGCGGTGGGCGCCGCGGCCCGGTTCCTCCTCGAAGCGCCCGCCGGTGCAGACAGGGGCGGGCCGTCGCCGAGCGAGTGGCCTGTCGTCGGGGCGGCGGCGCTCGCTCCGAGCCTGCTCGTGGAGGCATGGCGCTGGATGGGCCGGCATCGGGTACGGCCGTGACGGGAGGCGCCAGGAACAATCGGCGAGTGGCGCAGCCGCCAGGGCCCGCGCCTGCGAGACCTGCTCCCATTAGGTCGGGATCAAGGAGGAAGAGCTGCGGCACTTCTCCGAGGGCGACGTAGCAGAGATTCGGCTCATCTGCGAAGCGAAGGGGTCTGCCGGACGATCCAGGCCGCTAGGAGCGAACTCCTCCCAGGGGTGGAACCAGTTCCACGTCCTCCCCGCGCACTCCGTGCAACGGTGACCGCGAACGCCTCACTTCGAGGCGACCTACCCGGAGAGCACTCCCATGCTGCGCACGTTGCCCAGCGGCAGACGACATG
>JBBSAS010000473.1:0-1720 GCA_038252055.1 Candidatus Limnocylindrales bacterium | reverse complement strand
GTTCCTCTCCGGAAATGCTTGCGGAAGCGCGAGCGCCGCCGCCAGTGAGACGGCGCCCCGCAGTCCCGCCCAGCTGACCACGAACGTGAGGCGAGCGGCCAGGCGCGGATCCCGTCTGGCGATCACACGCCGGGGCGATCCTGGCAGCAGGCTCATTGCGTACACCCACACGAGCCGCGTGACGACGACGGTCCCGCACACGAGGACGGCAAGGCCAAGGACCTGGGCCGGTGGCCGCGATTCGACGGCACGCAGGAGGTGGGGCAGCTCCAGTCCGATCAGCACGAAGACGAGGCCGTTGAGGACGAAGTCGACCATCGCCCAGGTGCCCAGCCACAGGACCCGGCTGTTCGGCGTCAGGATCGTTCCCAGGCGACGGCCGACGACGAGACCGGCGCAGACGGCGGCGAGGACGCCGGACAGCCCGAGCCAATCCGCCGGCAGGTAGGCGGCGTACGGGATCACGAGTGAGATCGCGACCTCGACCGGCGGATCGTCGAGCCGGTGGAGGATCTCGATCACAAGACGGCCGACGACGGCGCCGACCAGGACCCCGCCCGCCGCGGCGACGACAAGACCGGCGAGCGCGTCCTGGAGAACGAAGACACCGCTGACCGCGGCGACGACCGCCACTCGGTAGGCGATCAGGGCGGTCCCGTCGTTGAACAGGGCCTCGCCCTCGATCAGGGTCGAGATCTGTTGTGGGACGCCCAGGCGACGGAACACCGTCGTGGCGGCCAGCGCGTCTGTCGGAGCCACGATCGTCCCGAGGGCGAAGGCGGCGGCCCAACCCAGGTCCGGGATCGCTGTGTGGACCGCGACCGCGACGATCACCGTCGTGAAGATCACCAGTCCGATCGACAGGCGCGCGATCGGGGCGATGTTTGCCCGAAGTTCCCGCAGCGGTGTCTGAACTGCAGCGCTGAACAGCAGGGGCGGCAGGAAGACGAGGAGGACGAGATCGGGTTGGAGGGCGATGTGCGGCAGGCCAGGAAGGAAGCCCAGTCCGAGCCCCCCGAGCACCAGCAGCGTCGGATATGGCACCCCGATCCGTCGTGCGATCTCGAACAGGATCGCGACGACAACGAGAATGGCCAGGACGCCGGTCAGAACCCCCACGACGGATCTCTTGTTACAGGACGACGGCGAGACGGCATGTCAGGAGCCTCAGCTTCGTCTGAGTTTATGCGCGGTTCACCTCGCGTGGCGAGGCGGACTTCGCCGACAAGGGTCTTGCCCGCTATGCGCCTGGGGTTCGGCGGGCACGTCGAGACCAAGGCTAGTCAGAACGATGGCTCCGCCTCCGCCACGCTTGGTTCCCCTCCGGGAGGGTCCGAGTCGAGCCAGCCGTTCGCAAACCCGGCCCGGCGCAACCCCGCTGGTTCCCCATGCGCATGAGTCGCTGGAGGCCGCCAGGGACTCTGGAACGGGCTGATCGAGATCGGTCGCTGACCTGCCGGTTCAGTCGATCCTGCCCCGCGCGGTCCCGATGGCAACGGCAACCCAACGACCTCAGCGCACCAGGACGGCGGAGACGAAGGCGGCGACGAGTGGCTCGGCGATGATGCCGGTAACGATAAGAACGCCGGCGGATCCGATCGTCACCAGCGTCGTCCCGCGGCTCAGGGTTGCGACCGGAGCGGCAGGCGAACCGAAGTACGCCGGGGCGAGGACACGCACGTAGTAGAAGATCGAGATGACGGTGTTGACCGCGGCGACG
>JBBSAS010000472.1:0-1726 GCA_038252055.1 Candidatus Limnocylindrales bacterium | reverse complement strand
TCCAGCCGAACGCCTCCAGGACCTTCGGGCTCGCGTGCACGATCCGGCCCCGGCGGTCGACGGCGATCATGACGTCGGGGCTCGCGTCCAGCAGCAGCTCGGCGGTGAGGCCAAGTGGTGTGACGGCCCGTGCTCGCGGCGTCCTGGGAGCGTCCATGACCCTATCGTGCCCCTTCGCCTCGTGTCGGGCAAGCGGAATCAGCCGGGCGGTGGTTCCCCCAGGACCCAGGTCGAGCCGTCCGGGCCATCGCGGACCTCGACGCGGGCGGCCGCGAGGTGGTCACGGACCAGGTCGGCGGTCGGCCAGTCGCGGGCGGTGCGGGCGCGGCCGCGCAGCTCCAGGAGGGCGTCGACGAACGGGGCCACGGCCTCGCGCGGGTCGCGGCTGCCGGTCTCGGCCCGCTCGCCGAGGCGGGCGATGAGCGAGCGGAACGTGGCATCGGCGTTGTCGAGGTCGGGGCTGTCCTCGCCGTGGCGGACGCGCGCCGAGATCGCCGAGTCGAGGTCGAGGAGCGCCCCGACGGCGGTTCGCAGGTCGCCGCGGTCGAGTGCCTCGATGAAGGTGCCCTCGAGGTCCTCCATCTCGTTCCGAAGGGGAACGGCGCCAGGCGCAGGGGAACGGACCGATCCCCCGGAGGGCGCGTCGCCGAACTCCCGTTCGACGTCCACCGCCTGGCCGGCGGCCAGCTCCCGGGCAGCCTGGCCGAAGGCGTCGATCGCCACCGTGCTGCCCGCCGGGAAGACGGCGCTCCGCCCGCTCACCCGGACGGTCGCCCCTCCGAGGCCGGAGATCGTCGCCGTGCCCGCCTCGAGGTCGAAAACGAGGGCAGTGTGGCTGTCGACACCGAGGATGCAGACGCCCGCCGGCAGGTCGGCCTCGAGGCGGCGTAGGCGCCGCTCGCCCATGTAGCAGAAGCGCGTGTCGTGGGTGCCGCCCTCGGCGTTGTCGTAGTGGGGCACGACAGCGGCGCGGAGGCCGGTGGCGGGACCCAGGAGGTCGAGGCCGTCGAGCCAGCGCGGCTCATCGCCCACCTTGTAGACCTCGTAGACCGGGATCGTCACGAGGCCGACGGTGAGGGCGGCGGCGCTGGCCATCGTCAGGATCCCGCCGGGGCCGCCGGCCGCGAGTTTCGCCGCGAGCGCGTCGGGGATCGGCCCGCCGGCCCACTGGCGGAGCGCGTAGCTGGGGCTTCCCGGGCCGGCCATCACGTAGCGGGCCTCGCGGATGCGGGCGAGGGCCGTGGCCACGGTCACCGGGTCAGCCTCGCGCGAGCGGAGCGAGGCGACGGCCACGGGTCGCCCGACGCTGGTGGCGAAGAACTCGACGGTCCGGCTGCTCAGCTCGTCGGCGTTCTCCTGGAAGCCGTAGGGCGTGTCGAGGATCGCCGCGGGAACGGGCTCCTCGCCGAAACGCTCGAACAGCGCCCGGTGGACCTTTGCCATTGTCGGCGCGATCTCGCCCGAGCCCATGATCGCGAGGATTCGGGGCCCGCTCACGCGGAGCGCGCCGGCTCAGGATGCGGCTCGGCGCGGCTCAGATCCCCCAAGGCCATCGGGTCCCCCGGGGCCGTCGGGTCGCCGGGGTCTGCACCCCCGAAGAAGCCGTCGGCCGCCGCCTGGGACATCACGTCTGCCAGTTCGGCCGGGTGCTGGGCGTGGATGTCGTGGTCGCCGACGAACCAGCGAACCCGGGCGTTCGGCAGGGCCGCCAGGGCGGCGTCCACGT
>JBBSAS010000471.1:0-1726 GCA_038252055.1 Candidatus Limnocylindrales bacterium | reverse complement strand
GACGGCGGCCGCGAGGAGGATCCCCAGGATCGTCGCCACGGTCTTCACGACCTTCATGCCTCTCTCCTTCCGTGGGCCTTACTGGCGCAGGTCCGGCCCGCTCACGATCAGCGCCTCGATCTCGTCCTTCGTGAACTCGGCCAGCGAGTGATGGGATCCCGCCGGACCGACCATGTGGAGGCGGACCACGAAGGCCCCGTCCTGCTCGAAGAAGAAGACGTCATGCGGACGCTGGCTGTCCATCCACCGTCCGAGAACGCGGAACGCCTTCTCATAGTAGCCCGCCTTGGACCAGTCGGGCGGCTCGGCACCGCTCTCGGCTGCCGCGGCCTCCGCGCCGCGACGCACGATCGCCTCGTCCATGAAGCGAGCGATGTCATCGTCGAGGAACGTCAGGGTTTCCTTCACCTGGTGGCCCACCGACTCGGACCAGGTGCCCGTCTGCCCTCCCTCGACCACGAGGCCCTGGACGATGAACCCGTCCGGCGCCTCCGCCAGGAGGACCTCGCGCATCCCCCGCTGGTCGAGGAACGCCCCGATGGAGCGCAGGACCTCCTCGAAGTCCTGTCGAGGGCTCCCCTCGTAGATCCGCATGAACGCCTCCCCCGGCCCGCCGGGTGGCGGGACCATCTCCGGTCTCAGCTGCCGGTCGTCTGATCGATCAGGCCGCGCTCGCGCGCGATGCGCTCGTAGGTGCGGAAGACCGCCCAGGAGCCGAGTGTAAGCACGGCCGTGGTCGCGCACAAGGCGGCGAGCACAGCCAGGTCCGAGAATCCGACCAGGATGCCGCTCGTCGGGACGCCCAGGAGGGCTCGCCGGACACCCTCGAGCCACCACGTGAGGGGGATCGAGAGGGCGACCGGCTGGAGGAACGCGGGAAGGACGTCCGGCGGGAAGATCGCCCCGGAGAGCAGGTAGAGGCCGCCGGCGATCGCCTCCGGGTAGTTCCACGCCTCGCGCCGGATCGTCAGGCAGAGCCCGGCCACCATGAGCCCGAGGGCGATCACGGCGGCGAGGCCGACGGCCATCGCGGCAGCGAACAGCGGCCAGTCGATCGCCCGGAGGTCGATCCGGACGCCGAGGAAGACGATGCCGACGGCGAGGGTGACGAGGAAGCCGGCCGCGGCGGCTCCGAGCTGCGAGGTGGCGCGGCCGACGAGGAACGGCAGGAACTGGACCGGGCTGAGGACGACGTACTTCAGAATCCGGTAGCGCTCCCGGTCGTCGAGGACGGCCCACACGAAGCCCGACATGCCGCCGCCGACGAAGGTCCAGCAGGCGCTCCCGACGACGAGGAAGCCGACGTAGTCCTGCCGATCGGCGCCGGCCACGATCCAGACGATCGCGACGAGGACGAGGGCGGCGGCCACCGGGCGGACGACCGCGTAGACGGCGAAGAGGAACGGGTCGGTCCAGTTCGACTCGATCTCCCAGCCCAGGCGGGCGCCGGTGGTGAGGGAGCGCCAGGCGCCGGTGGCCGCCCGGGGGCCGCGGGCCCCGCCGGGGGCCGGTGTCTGCCGATCGGGGCTCGCCGGGTCCGATCTCACGGCCGGTCCATCACTGCCAGCGGGCCATGAGACGCCCCTCGGCGCGGGCGCGGTGCTCGAAATAGCGGAGCGCCACCCGGGCCAGGATGAGGAAGACGATCGCCATCGCGACGAGGATCAGGGCCTCGGTGGCGGGCGGCAGGACCCCGATGTCGGGCACCTGGGTGAACGTCAGCTGG
>JBBSAS010000470.1:0-1729 GCA_038252055.1 Candidatus Limnocylindrales bacterium | reverse complement strand
GCCGCCTTCTACGGGGTCGCGTACGACCTCCTCGGACGCACGTTCAACCAGGACATCCTGGACGCCGTTGGCATCGACCGCAACCTATTCCCGGATCTCTTCGAGTGTACGGACATCGTCGGCGAGGTCACGGCCGGGGCGTCTGAGGCGACAGGGCTCGCGGTCGGCACCCCGGTTGCCGCCGGCCAGGTGGACTGCAACGCCAGCTGGAGTGGCGCCGGGGCGCTCGCCGATGGTGACATGCAGATGAACCTCGGAACCTGCGGCAACTTCGGGATCATCCATTCCGCGCCGACGTTCCACAACAGCATGATCGCCTTCAACTACACGACGGACTCCGTCGCGGCGCCGGTCTACATCACGGTGCCTACCACGACAACCGGCGGCGGGCTCATCCGGTACCTGCGAGACACCTATTTCGCCGCCGAGAAGGCGGCCGAGGCCGCCGGCGGTCCCGACACCTACGACCTGATCAACGCGGAGGCGGCACGAACGCCGGCAGGCGCGGACGGGCTCTTGATGCTCCCGTACCTCATGGGCGAGCGGACGCCGATCTGGGACGTCAACGCACGGGCCGTCGTCTTCGGGCTGTCGCTCGACCATGGCCGCGGCCACCTGGCGCGGGCCGCCATGGAGGGCGTGGCATACGCGCTCTACGACTCCTTCAGTGTGATCCGTGAGTCCGGGCAGGCCATTCGAGGGCCGATCGTGCTCAACGAGGGCGGGGCCAAGAGCGTGCTGTGGCGCCGGATCATCACCGACGTCTTCGACACGCCGACGGTCCTCGTGAAGAACCGTACCGGGGCACCGTACGGCGACGCGATCCTGGCCGGAGTCGCGACGGGCGTGTTCAAGGACTTCTCGGTGGCGCGCGAGTGGGTCGGGTTCGTGGACCCCATGGAGCCCGACGCGACGGCCCACGCGCGCTACCGCGAGTACTTCGGGCTCTATCGCCGGCTCTATCAGCACGTCAAGGACGACTATCGGGAGCTGGCGGCCATCCGCGACGGTGGTCACCGATGAGCCCGTACGACCGCTCATTCGACGAAGGAGACGATCCATGGAACTCCTGAGGAAGCTCCGCGCCCGCCAGGAGGCCCAGGGCCCGATCCAGGTGGGCATCGTCGGTTGCGGACAGATGGGTTCCGGCCTCGCCCACGCGACATCTGCCATCGAGGGCATGCGGGTCGCCGCGATCGCGGACATCGATCCGGCCAAGGCGATCGCGACGTTCATCGACCTCGGTCACGATCGCGGCGACATCGTCGTAACCGATGTCGAGGGTGCCGCGGGCGACGCGCTCGCCGCCGGCCGGCCCCTGGTGACGTCGGATCCCCTGCTGTTGACGCGTCTCGAGCGCCTCGAGGCGAACGTTGAGGCAACCGGCGTTCCCGACGTCGGCGCACGGGTCGCCTACGAGTCGATCGTCGCTCGCAAGCCGGTGATCATGCTCAACGTCGAAACCGACGTGACCGTGGGCCTCTACCTCAGCTCGCTGGCGCGCAAGGCCGGCTCCGTCTACACGGTCGCTTCGGGCGACGAGCCCGGGGTCTGCAAGATGCTCTACGAGCAGGCCGTGTTGATGGGGTTCGAGGTCGTCTGCCTGGGCAAGGGCAAGAACAACGTCATCGACTTCGACGCCACTCCGGAGTCCTGCGCCGAGGAGGCTGCGTCAAAGGGCATGAGCCCCAAGATGCTCGCGGCCTTCAAGGACGGCACGAAGACGATG
>JBBSAS010000469.1:0-1729 GCA_038252055.1 Candidatus Limnocylindrales bacterium | reverse complement strand
TCGGGTACGAAGGGATCGTAGCATCACGGGCGGGGACATCCAACCCCATCATGGCGCGGCATGCCGGGCCGTCCGCGTCGGGCCGGAGGTCGGCCGCGCCTTTACCCGGCGACCGGGACGGCGAAGGCGAGCGTCACGAGCGCGACCGAGGCCACGATCTCGACGATCCCGACGTGGATCGGTCGGATGGGGCGCGCCGAGCCCGCCTGGCGGCGTTCCAGGATGGGGAGCGCCGCCGCCCGCGCGGTGAGCGCCGCGAAGAAGGCGGCGTAGGGCCAGGGAAGGGCCAGGGCGGCCCCGATCGTGAAGACCGCATGAAACCCGACGGAGGCCGCCGCGAATGCCCGGTTGCCCCGCTCCCGGAGCACGGACCGGACGACGAAGATCGTGCCGATCAGGTAGCCGGCGGCCACGACCGTCGCAGCCGCGACCGGCGCCGGGTCCCATGCACCCGAGACGGCTCCGGCCGTCGGGACGAGGACGAGGGCGATCGCGGTCTGGGCCACGCTGTTGACGAGGTCCCGCGGCGTGCCCGGCCGCGCGCCACCGACGACGGCCAGTCCGGTCGGCACGATCACGAGGGCCCCGAGGAGAAGGGCCGGAAAGGCCGCGACGAGGATCGCGGCCGTGACGGCGAAGACGGCGCCGTAGATCACCAGCGACGGGAGGAACGACGGCCGGCGGCGCGACCGGAGCCACGCCTGGGCGGTCGCCGAGGCGAGGTAGCCGCTCAGGGCCGCGGTACCAAGCACGAAGTGCCAGGGCGAGGCGGTCGTCGCGGCGACCCCGAGCAGAAGCGGCACGGCGAGCATCGCCCATGCGCCGTGCTGGCGGGGCACCCAGGGGCGGAGGGCGGGACGCTCGGCGACGCCCGCGTGGGCGGTCGGCTCCCCGGCGGCGTGGCTCACAGCGCGTACGGTAGCGCGCTGGCGGGCCGACGTCGCCGGCCGACCTCCGGCCGCTCGCGCCGCGACCCGTTTGCGGCTGCCGGCCCCCGCCGCGATGGCGGCACGGGCCCGAGGCGATGAACCGATAGCCGAGGCCGCGCTCCGTCCGGATGTAGCGGGGGCGCTCCGGGTCATCGGCATCGCGGTCGATTCATCGGCCGACGGGCGTGGTCAGACGGCACGTGCCCGGTCGCTCACACGGGCCGGGAATCCGCCCCATTCGGCCCCAGGCTTCAGGCGCGTTTCAGGATCCTCCCGTAGGATCATCCCGATGCCTTCCCCCACGCGTACGTCCGGCGCTGCGCCGGCCCCTGGGCCGTCCGCGCCCGCGTCCGGCCCCGCGTCCGGCCCCGTGTCCTCTTCCGGCACCTCGCCCGCCCCCGCGTCCGCGACGGCCCGCCGGGCCCTGCTCTTCGCGGTCTGGGCCTTCGTCGTTGCCGCGTTCGCGGTCGTGGTCGGTGTCGTGGCCCTCGCCGGTGGAGCCGGCGGCACCCCGGGCGCCGAGTCGTGCCGGCAGGTGGCCTGGAACGCGGACGTCGTCGCCGCCGATCTCCCAGCCGGCTGGACCGTCGGGGCGAGCCAGGTTGCGGTGGACGGCCTCGCCACGAGCGTCGTTGGCCCCGCACCCACCGATGCGACGTCGGGGCAGTCCACCGTCTACGTGATGGTCAGCTGCTACGGCGCCGACGCGACGGCCGGTCTCGATCGCTCGCGCTCGGCCGCCGAGGCCGCCGGCGAGCTGACGGTCGACCGCCCGGACCTCGGCGACGCGGGGTTCGCGA
>JBBSAS010000468.1:0-1745 GCA_038252055.1 Candidatus Limnocylindrales bacterium | reverse complement strand
GAGCGCCTTCTTCGCCGCGGCCACGCCCAGGACGACGTTGCGGTCGGTCCGGCGGACCTCCTTGAAGTTCATCCAGGCGTTGGGGTCGAAGTCCGGGACCTCGCCGGCGACCTTGCAGTCGTACGGCTCGGGATCCCAGTAGGTGATCCGCTTGAGGCCGGAGACCCCGGACACGAGGTTGCTCCAGACGGCGTCCACCTCGTCGCCGATCGGGCTGACGAGGCCGACGCCGGTGACGGCGACGCGGCGGGTGTAGTCGGGTTTGCGCACGGGTTCGGGGTCTCCTGTCGGGGCCGGCGGGGGCGGGTCGGCGTTCAGTGGCTGCGGCCAGGGGGCGCGGCGGTCAGGCCGCGACGGGGTCCGGGTCGGCGAGGCCGCCCGGGGCCGTGGGGTCGTCGAGGGGGATGGCGTCGGCTTCCGGGGCGATGCGCCGGACGAGGCCGGTGAGGATGCGGCCGGGGCCGACCTCGAGGAAGCGGGTCACGCCGGCCGCGGACATCGCGCCGACGGCGGCGATCCAGTCCACCCCGGTGGTCAGGTGGTTCACCAGCTCGGCCCGGCAGGCGTCGGCCGTGGTGAGCGGGGCCGCGTCGGCATTCGCGAGCAGGGGCACCGACGGGTCGTGGAACGCCACCTCGGCCAGGACCTCGCGCATCGCGGCGGCCGCCTCGGTCATGAGGGGCGAATGGGCGGCGACGCTCACGGGGAGGACGATCGCCCGTTTCGCGCCGAGACTCTTTGCCGCGGCCGCGGCCGCCTCGACGGCCGGCCGGACGCCCGACACGACCACCTGGCCGGGTGAGTTGCGGTTGGCGATTCCGAAGGTGCCGTGGGCGGCGCCGGCGGCCACGAGGTCATCGAGGCGCTCGTCGGGCAGCCCGATGATCGCGGCCATCGCGCCCGGGTGCCCCTCGCCGGAGGCCTGCATACGCAGTCCCCGTTCGCGCACGAGGCGGACGCCGTCGCCGAGCGAGATGACGCCGGCGGCGACGAGGGCGGAGTACTGGCCCATGGAGTGGCCGGCGGCGAAGGCGGGGACGAGGGGCGGTCGGCCGTCCGCGGTCCGCCGCTCCTCGAGAGCCCGGAGGTACGCGATCGACGCGGCCAGGAGGGCGGGCTGGGCGTTAGCCGTCCGGTCCAGCTCCTCGGCCGGCCCGTCGAAGGCGAGGCGAGAGAGCGGCTCGCCGAGCGCGTCGTCGGCCTCGGCGAAGACGGCGGCGGCCGCCGGCGAGACCTCGACGAGGGCACGTCCCATGCCGACGGCCTGGGAGCCCTGGCCGGGGAAGACGAACGCGAGCGTGGACATCGACGCGGGATACCTCGGGTGCGGATGATGGCGGTTCGACGGTGGCGTCCCGCACGGGACGAGCCCGCTCCTGCGGTGGCGACCAGCGTACCTCCCGATCGGGGGCCCGCCCGCAGAACGCGTGCAATCCTGCACGGAACGGCGTCGGGCGCTAGGCTCCTGCCATGCCCCGATCCCGCCGCACGTCGCCCGAGTCCGCAGCCCCGGTCCGCCCGCGTCCCGTCCACGCCGGGCGCGCCCTGCCGGGCCGGGTCACGACCGCGACGCTCGAGGCGATGGCCGACGACGTCCTCCTCGCCCCGGTGGCGGCCGCCCGGACACGGATCCAGAACCCGCGCGAGCTCTCGGAGCGGGTCGCCTTCGGCAAGGCGCTCTGGCGCGAGCTGGTCATCGGGTTCGCCGCCCAGCTCGGCGACCTGCGGCTGGGATTCACCCAGCT
>JBBSAS010000467.1:0-1747 GCA_038252055.1 Candidatus Limnocylindrales bacterium | reverse complement strand
TCTCCCTCGGGCGCGGTAACGTCGATCCGCGGATCGCATCGCCGGTCGCCCTGGGCGTCCTGGCCGGGGCCACGATCGGGGCCCGCCTGCTGCCACGGCTCTCGAACCGGCATGTGCGCCTCATCTTCCTCCCGGTCCTCGTCGCGATCGGCCTCGAGACGCTGGCACGCGGGCTCGGAGTCGGGCTGTGAACCCGGCCCGCTTCCGGGACCTGGTGAGTGGCGTGTTGATCGTCGGCGTCGTCGTGAGTGCGGCACTGATCACGCTCGGGTTCGGTACGTCGCTGGCCGCCGGCTGGGAGGGATCGCTGCGTGGCCTGCCAGCCGCGGCCTCGGCTCCGACCGACTTCTCGACCGTCCCAGGTGGATTGCTGGAGCTACGGCCGATCGCGTTCGCCCAGGCCGGCCTGCTCGTCCTCGTGGCGACGCCGGTCCTGCGCGTCCTAGCGTCCGTCGTGGCGTTTGCGCTCGAAGGCGATCGCCTGTACGCCGCGATCACCCTCGGCGTCCTCACGATCCTCTGCGCGAGCCTCTTCTGGCTGCGCTGAGCAAAGGGTCCGCGTCGCCCTGACGCGAGGCGTCACCGAGCCCCTGCGTCCCGCGCCGGAGGGCGTGGATGGTGAGCTTCGGTCGATCCGCGAACGTGGCGAGCAACGAGATGCCTCCGTTATTGCGGGCCGCCGGAGCGCACGGCCGGTCATCAGGAACGACAGATCGACCGGTCCGAGCGATACATTCGTCGGTCATGTCGTCGGGCCGATGTGCCGCGTCCCCACTCCCGCAATGAGGAGCAGGGCGGAAATGTTCCGAATGGCCTGCAGGTCCCGCGGCTTGTCGTCGATGCGCCGATGCCCCTGACTCCGGCCGCACCGCGAAACGCATCCGGTGCCCCCCACGCCATTGCCTGATGGCGCATTGCGAGCAGGGAAGCCGGATGGCACAGCGCGCCAGATGACCGGAGCCGCGTTCGAGGAGTGGCAGCCGCTGCACCTCGTCCCACGCGGCCGGCGGCGGCCGTGCCCGTCACGCAGACGCGAGGACCGCCCCGCGGCCTCGTCGCCGACGATCGCCTGCCCTGGGGACGCCCCTGTGACCCCGCCAAGCTCATCCCGGGTCCGACTTCGGTGGGGGGTTTCGCCGACTTCGTGCCGTGCTCGGTACGCCGGCCAGTCCACCGAAATCCGCCACGGCTGGAAGGGGTAGCCGACGACCCGCCGAATCCGCTACCCGGCGCTCAAGAAGGTTGCCTGACGAGGTTTAAACTCAGCTCAGCCGAAGGCAGGCATGTGGCTCTTCCGGGCTGCCCGCGGGATGAGCGCGGTCGCCAATCCCGCCGGAGCCCGGGAGCGCCCCGTGACGCTCGACGACAACGCCACGATCACTCCGGAACGGGGCCTCTCCGCGAGGGGAACGGTGAGCGCCGTGCGACCACGGTCGCCGCTGGTCGCGCCCGGAAGGTGCCGCGGGCTACCGTGTCCGGCACGGTGCCTGCGAGGTGGGGCTCGTCCGCTGGCGACAGCTACGAAGGGAACGAGGATGACCGAGGAGTCCCGTATCGACCCGATCTCCCCGCCCGCCCCCTCCAGTGGCCCACCGTGGCGGGTGGTCGTGCATCTCGATGAGAGCAATCCGAACCGCCAGCGCCTCGCGGTAGCCAACCTCGCCAACCTCCTGGATGACCTGGGCGACCAACAGGTCGTGGCCGAGCTGGTCGCCAATGGGCCCGGACTTGACGCGGTCCTGACGAC
>JBBSAS010000466.1:0-1759 GCA_038252055.1 Candidatus Limnocylindrales bacterium | reverse complement strand
TCGATCGACCCCCCGCCGCTGGGGCAAGGGGTCGGGTCGGCGGCTTCGGTCAGGTGAGTGGTGGAGCTACGGGGACTCGAACCCCGGACCTTCTGAATGCCATTCAGACGCTCTTCCAGCTGAGCTATAGCCCCATTCGTCCGGAGGCGGAGTATAGCCGAACTCGCCGGCCGCGCAGGGGCGGCGGCCCGACCGGGAGTCGTGCGTCAGGGGGTCGGGCTCGCGTTTGCGGTGACGTCGACGTGCCACAGGAGCGTCGCCGATCCGGTGGCGCCGCGCGGTCAGGTGGCCAGCTCGACCGCCGCGATCCTGCCCATGAAGCCGGTGACGGCCGCAACCGCTGCCTCAACCTCGGTGATCGCGAACCTCATCCCGGCAGCGAGCGCCCGGAACTGGGCCGGCCAGAGCGGGTAGATCCGGATCGTCGGTGGCCAGGACTGCCTGGCCCGGAGGGCGAAGACCTCCTCGCACGCGGCGCGCACCGCCGGCAGGTCGGCGTCGGCGATGAGCTCCTCGAGCAAGACGAGGTCGACCAGGTCACGGAAGCGGTCGTTGTCGCGATCGGGCCGAACCTCCGTGCACGCGTGGGCCTTCTGGGCGACCTGGTAGGGCAGCGGGAAGAGCGCCACGCGCTCGCCCTCGGGCAGGCCGAAGTCCGAGAGGGCCGGTGCCGGGCTCGCGTACTCGATTGTCGTGGCGTCGCCTGACGCGCCCTCTGCGGCGCTCACCTCGAGGTCGAGCGAGCCCCAGTCGTACCGCGCGTAGGCGATCCGGATCGGGATCCGGACGGCCCCCGTCGGTCCAATCGGCTCGATGGCGCCGGCGGTCAGGTGGAAGTCGCCGTGGACGTGGACCGACGCTTCGCCGATCACCTCGCCGAGTCGCGCCAGCTCGTCCCGGAACGCGGTGTCGTAGTCCTTCGATGCGCGCGCCCGCATGCCGAGGCGAAGCTCCATCGCCACGCCGCCCTTGAGCAGGAAGAGGGGAGCGCCCTCCTCGTCGATGAACCTCGCCAGCACAGCCGAGAGGACCATGAACGACACCGCGCGGCGTAGCCGGTTCGCGGCGATGCCGTCGTCCTGCGCCTTCTGGTTGATCCAGCGTTCCAGCGCGACGCGGTTGGCGGGCGGCCTGGACTTCGGGAAGCCGGGCATGGCTACGACGTCGCCTCGAGCGCCACCACCCGCTGCCGCGCCCGCGCGATCTCGATCCTTCGCAGGTCGGCATCGCCCAGGAGTCCGCGGAACCGTCCGCTCGCGATCGCCTGGTCGATGAACTGCTCGCCCACATGGGTCGCGATGCCGTCGAGGATCGTGCGCGCGGGTGTCGTGATCCGCAGGCCCTCGAGCCAGGTCGTGTCCGCCTCGTCCAATCGTCCGCCGTGGACCTCGAGCCAGGCGGGTAGTTGCCGTCGCAGTCTGGTACCCCGGGCGAGAGTCACGTGGACCTTCGCCGGGTTGATGTCGCAGAGTTCGTGGAGGTCGAGCGCGGTGTCATGGCTCAACGCTCCGGCCTCCCGGACCCACAGGAGCGCCTCCTGGTACGGGGCGAGCCGGTCTCCCGCGAGCTGGGGGACCTGGTAGATCGCCGTGCCCTTCCGCGCGAGCGTGCCTCGATGTGCCATCAGGCGGAGGGCGGCTTCACTTGCGCCGATGGCGAGTGCGTCCTCAGGCGTGAGGAGCCCGTGGCGGTCGAGGGCCCGTTCGAGGAGCTTCGGGAAGAGCGGTGCCGGCATTCCAATACCGTATCATGGCGCAAC
>JBBSAS010000465.1:0-1759 GCA_038252055.1 Candidatus Limnocylindrales bacterium | reverse complement strand
TTGGGGCCCGCTGCTTGGACCCGGCGGCGAGCGTCTCGGGGTGCAATTGCGTTCTTGCGCAAATACGCGATACTGTGCGGGCGCATGCGCGGGCAGTCGCGTCGCGTGCCACCAGCCCCGTGCCCTCTGAACCGGAGCCGCCGATGACCCGCCCCGTCTCCCGCCGCCCCCTCGCCGTCTTCGCCCTTGGCGCCGCGCTCTTCGTTGGTGCCTGTTCGAGCAGCGCGGCCACCCCCTCACCGACCACCGGCGGCCTCCCCGCGGCCACCGCCGAGGCGCCCGGGGGCCCGGTCGCGGCGCTGCCGGCCGAGGTGTCGACCGCCGAGGCGAAGGCCCTCCAGGATGGCGGCGCCTTCGTGCTCGACGTGCGCCAGCCCGACGAGTGGGCGGCCGGGCACATCCAGGGCGCGACCCTGATTCCGCTCGGCGAGCTCGCGACCCGTCTTGCCGAGGTGCCGAACGACCGGCAGGTCGTGGTGGTCTGCCGTTCCGGCAACCGGAGCGCCCAGGGCCGCGACATCCTCCTCGGTGCGGGCTATCCCTCGGTTACCTCGATGGCCGGGGGGATGAACGGCTGGACCGCGGCCGGCTATCCGACCGCCTCCGGCAACTGATCCGGCGGGCGACCGCCCACCAACCCGCGGGCTGATCCCCGCGCGATCTCGTCCGCGACTCCGGGCCGCAACGCGCGTGCGGGTCCCGGGGCGGCGGTCCGCGCCGGGACGTCGGTTCGCTTCACGGCGTCGGTTCGCTTCACGGCGTCGGGGATTTGCGGCCCGACGCGTGGCACCCTGGGCCGGGCGACCCTCGGCCGCTTCAGGGCGTCGGCGCCGCCCCCGGCGAGACCGGCGTCGGTGCCGCGGTCGGCTGCGGCCGGGGCGTCGGCGGCGCCACGACGACAGGCTTCGGCGGTCGTGTCGGGCGGGCCGTGGGACGGGGCGTGGCGCGCGGCTTCGGCGGGGTGATCGGGCGCGGTGTGGCCTGTGTCGGCTGGACTGGGCGCGGCTTGACCGTCGGCCGGGGCTTGCGGGTCGCCCGCGGCGTCGCCGTCGGTCGAGCGGTTGGCGCGATCGTTGGCGCCGGAGCCGAGGGGCCCGGAGCCTCTGCCGGGATGACTGCCGCACCGTCCGGCGACGCCCCGAGCACGGCGACCGACAGGGCGCCGACGACGACCCAGGCCATCGTCGCAGCCAGGCCGATTCGCCCGGCGCGTCGCCGGGGTCGGGCCCGGGGCGGGGGATCGGCTGCGGCGACGACGCTCCGCCAGGCGTCGGGCGCGGCGGCACCGATCGTCCCGGCGGGCGGCGCGTCCTTCGGTCGCTGGCGGGCCGCGCTGCGGGATGCGTCCCAGGCATCGACCTGGGGTGCCTCGGCGCGCAGGTCCGCGTACGGATCAGTCGCCGCAGACGCTACCTCAGCGGGTGTTGCCGCGGCAGCCGGAACGACGATCCGCGGCTGCGTCGTGGCGCTCGTGAGCCGGAAGGGCGTGCACTTCAGGCAGGCGCCCTCCACGAGGTTCCAGCAGTCGGCGCAGCAGGCCGCGCCGCACTCCGGGCAGTCACGGTAGAGGTTCCGTGCGGACGGGTATGTGTCGCGATCGCGCCCGCAGCGCTCGCAGAACTGGGAGCCGAGATCCACGCTGCACCCCACGGCGGGCGCGCCCTCCGGGGGCTGCGCCACCTCCCCACGATAGCGGGGCGACCTCGCCGTGGATCACGCTGGAGGTACCGGACCGCTGCGCCGTTGGTCTCGAACGGTG
>JBBSAS010000464.1:0-1760 GCA_038252055.1 Candidatus Limnocylindrales bacterium | reverse complement strand
GAGCAGGGCTGGGGGCTCACCGAGGGCAACATCTTCCACGGCGAGCTGAGCCTCGAGCAGCTCTTCTTCAGCCGCCCGGTGCCCGGCTGGTCGCGCTACCGGACCCCGATCGTGGACTACTGGATGGCTGGTTCCTCCACGCATCCGGGCGGCGGGATCATGGCCGCCAACGGCCGCCTCGCCGCGCTCGAGCTCCTGAAGGCGAAGAAGGGGAAGGTGGCGTAGATGGCCGCGCTCACGCAGCCCTCCGCCGGCTACGACGCGATCGTCGTCGGCGGCGGCCACAACGGCCTCGTCACGGCGGCTTACCTCGCCCGGGCCGGGCTCCGGACGCTCCTCCTGGAGAAGCGGGAGACCCTTGGCGGGACCGTGGAGACGCGGACCCTGGACGACGGCTCCCGGGCACCCGGCCTGTTTGCCACGGTGGGGCGGCTCCGCCCGGCCGTCTACCACGAGCTCGACCTGGGCGCCCGCGGCCTGTCGCTCGTGGCACCCGCGGTCCGCGCCTTCGCGCCCCAGCCGGACGGCCGGGCCGTGACGCTGTGGGCCGACCCAGCACGGACGGCGGCCGACCTGGCGTCCTGGTCCCCCGCGGACGCCGCGGCCTGGGCCGGCTTCGACCGCCAGGTCCGGGCCCTGGCGAGCTTCCTCGCCGCGCTCGGCGAGAAGGCGCCGCCCGCCACCGTCGGGCCGGGCCTCGCCGACGCGATCACGGGGCTCCTGCTCGGCCGCGCCTTCAAGAAGCTGACCAGGGACGACGCGCGCAACCTCCTCCGCGTCCTGCCGATGGCCGTGGCCGACTTCGTCGGTGAATGGTTCGAGACCGACGCGATCCGGGCGACGGTGGCCGCCCGGGCCGTCCAGCACACCGCGCTCGGCCCCTGGTCGATGGGGACCACGGCGACGCTGCTGGCCGATTCGGCCGGCAATGACGGCGGCGGCGCGGGGCAGGCGGTATTCGCCCGAGGCGGCCCCGGCGCCGTGTCGGACGCGCTTGCCGCCGCGGCCCGGTCGTTCGGGGCGGAGCTGTGCACCGGGGCGGAGGTCACCGCGGTCACCTCGGCCGCCGGCCGGGTCACCGGGGTGGTCCTCGCCTCGGGCGAGGAGATCGTCGCCCCGATCGTGGCCTCCGGCCTGGACCCGAAGCGAACGCTGCTCGGCCTGCTCGGCCCCCTCGACCTGGGCCCCAACCTGCGCTGGCGGGTCGGCAACATCCGCCAGCCGGGCATGGTCGCCCGGGTCAACCTGTCCCTCTCGGCCCTGCCGCGCTTCCCCGCGGCCGGCGACGGCGAGGATGCGGCGGCCCGCATCCGGGGGCGGATCCTCGTCGGGGCCACCGGCATCGACGACATCGAGCGGTCGTTCGACGCCGCGAAGTACGCGCGGGTCCCGGACCGGCTCCTCCTCGAGGCCACGATCCCGACCCTCGTCGACCCGTCGCTCGCGGCCCGCGAGGGTGGCCACGTCATGAGCGTGACGGCCCAGTACGTCCCGTACCGGCTGCGCGACGGCGGCTGGGACGACACGCTGCGCACGACGCTCGGGGAGAAGGTCGTGGCGACCCTCGAGGAGGTGGCCCCGGGCATCGGCGCCCTCGTCACCGCCCGGGAGGTGCTCACGCCGGCCGATCTCGAGGCCGAGTACGGCCTCACGGGCGGCCACCCGTACCACCAGGAGCCCGGCCTCGACGCCTGGTTCGCCTGGCGGCCGCTCGTCGGCTGGGCCCGCTACCGGATGCCGCTCGAAGGCCTCTACCTCGT
>JBBSAS010000463.1:0-1775 GCA_038252055.1 Candidatus Limnocylindrales bacterium | reverse complement strand
GGGCTCATCGTCGTCGGGGAGCTCCGCGGCGCGCGTGGCCGAGCGGAGCGCCCGCGCCTCGGCCGCAGCCGCCTTGCGGCGGCGCGGCGTGTCCGACAGGACGGCGTCCACGAGGGCGCGGTCGGCGGGGTCGGTCGTGGTCATCGTTGTCCTCCAGTGTGGCGCGCCAGGGGCTTCGCGAGCAGGCTGGCCTGCTCGATCCGGCGGTCCAGCGCGCGACGGTTCTCGTTGTGGTGGGAGATCTCGGTCATGAGTCGGTCGACCGCTGCCCGATCGCCGTCGCGCTCCGCCTCGGCGAGCTCGGCGCGGGTGAAGTGGTCGCGCTCCTCGAGCCGCTCGAGCTCGAGCCGAAGGAGGCACTGCTCGATCCCCTGCTCGGCGACGGCCGGGTCGGGGCGCCCGCCGGGGCCACCGGCGGCGGCGATCGCGGCGACCGACGAGCCACCGAGGAGCGCCGCCATGAGGGCCTGGGTCTCGGGGTCGAGACGGGTGTAGACGGCCTCGGAGGTGTACGGACCGGCCTCGCGGGCGGCGAGGATCGCCGTCCACAGCTCGCGGGCCGGCGTCGAGGGCAGGTCGGCCGGCGCCAGGCGCTCGGCGGTCTCGACCTGGAGCTCGGGGGCGAGCAGGAGGAAGCGCAAGAGCTCGCGCTCGACCGGGCCGATCGCACGGAGGACCGCCCGGGGGTCGAACGAATCGGGCGAGGCGAGCACGGAGTCGGCGCTGATTCGTCCGCCGTCGGCCGCACCGGACCCGGCGCCCGAGCCGGCGCCGTCGCCGAAACTGGGTCCGCCCGGGCCGAACGTCCCGCGACCCCCGCCGGCGCCGCCGCGACCGCCGTCGGGCGCCCGGTGGAGCGCCTCGAGGAGGACCCGCTCCTCCACCCCGGAGGCCTGGCGGAGCGTCTGGAGGTAGCCGTCGCGGAGGACCGGGTTGCGGACCGTGCGGAGTGTCGGGAGGATCGCGTCCACGAAGCGGGCTCGCCCGCCGGTCGTGCGCAGGTCAGCGTCGCGGGCGTGGACGTCGATGAGGTACTCGACGATCGGGAGCGCCGTCCGGATCGCCTCCCGCCAGCCGTCGGGGCTCTCGCGGACCACCTCGTCGGGATCCTTCCCCTCGGGCAGCCGGGCGACTCGGACCTCGTCGAGCTCGACCCCGGCATCCGCCGCCGCCAGCTGGCGGGTGAGCGCCTCGAGCGCCGTGACGCCGAGCGTGCCGGCCTTCTGTCCGGCCGGGTCGACGTCGTAGGCGAGGACGATCTTCTTCGCCGCATAGCGGATGAGGAGGGCCACCTGGCCGGGCGTCAGGGCGGTGCCCAGGCTCGCGACGACGTTCGTGAAGCCGGCCTGGTGGGCCATGAGGGCGTCGGTGTAGCCCTCGACGATGACGGCGATTCCGCTCTTGCGGATCGACGACTTCGCCCGGTCGAGGAGGTAGAGCGTCCGGCTCTTGTCGAAGAGCGGCGTGGCCGGCGAGTTGAGGTACTTCGGGCCCTCGGGATCCGCCCCATCCGCACCTTTCAGGACGCGGCCGCCGAGGCCGGTGGGGTTCCCGGTGGCATCGCGGATCGGGAAGATGACCCGGGCCCGGAACCGATCGTAGGCCCCGTTGCCGCCCTTCCGGGGCGTGGCGAGGCCCGCCTCGACGAGCTCCGCGGCGCCGATCCGGCGGCGCTTCTCGAGCATCCGGCCGAGGGCGTCCCAGTCCGGCGGCGCCCAGCCAAGGTTCGCCCACTCGATCGTCTCGTCGCTGAAGCCGCGCTCGTGAAGGTAGGC
>JBBSAS010000462.1:0-1775 GCA_038252055.1 Candidatus Limnocylindrales bacterium | reverse complement strand
GGCCTTCCTGACTCCGATCGCCATTGTGGCTTCAGTCCTCAAGGGCAGCGCCACCGGTTGGCATACGGGTTCCTCCGACCGATCGTCCGCGACGACCGCTCACGCGACCTCGCGGCGGATCGTGAGCGAGGCGATCCCGGCGAACAGGACGGCGATGATCGCCAGGACCGCCAGGTCGGCCTGGAGCGCCGGCGTCGCGAGGTCCGCCCCGGCCACGAAGACCTGGCGGAGGCCGTCGACGGCGTAGGAGAGGGGCATGACCGCGGAGAAGGGCTGGAGGAGCGCCGGCAGGCCGGCGACCGGGAAGAGGACGCCCGAGAGGAGGAACTGGGGATCGTCCGCGACGGCATCGCCGTGCCGAGGACCTCGGCCCGTCCGCCGGTCGCCCGGGCGAGGCCCGTCAGGAGGCGGATCAGCGTCGTCTTGCCGGAGCCGTTCGGGCCCAGGAGGCCATAGATCCGTCCGGGGGCAAGGTCGAAGCTGACGTCGTCCACGGCACGATGCGGCCCGAACGCCTTGGACAGGCGGATGGCGCGGATGGCCGCCGTGGCTGGGCTCGCCGCCGGCTCGAGAGACGCAGGGGGTGTGGTCGCCAGCGTCATGCCTGGCTCCTCGATGTCGCCCGGTAGGCGCGCGGCGATGCAATTCAACAGCGGGCGAATCATAGGTGCCGCCGGAGGGCGGGGCAAGATCCCGGCGGGAGACGATGGAAGCATCGAGTGTTGGAACCTTCGCACTTAACTGAAAGATCGGAAAGGATCTAGGATGCCCGGATGAACGATGATGAGGCCGCCTTTGTCGAGCAGCTCGGACAGCACCTGTACGGGCGGGGCATGCAGCGGATGGCCGGTCGCATGTGGGCCTACCTCCTGATCTGCGAGCCGGCGGACCAGACCGCCGATCAGCTCGTCGAGGCGCTCCATGCGAGCCGCGGCGCGATCAGCGGGGCCGCCCGCGACCTCGCCAACGCCGGGGTCATCCGCCGCGGCCGGCGGCGGGGCGAGCGACGCGAGTACTTCAGCGTCCCGGCCGGCAGCATCCGCCGCCTGGTCGGTGATACCGGCCGCGTGCTTGCCAGCGGCCGCGAGATCGCCGACGAGGGGCTGGCCCTGCTCGCGGGACAACCGCCGGCCGTGCGCGAGCGACTCCAGGAGTTCCGCGACATCTACGCCTACTACGAGCGCGAGTGGCCGCGCGTCGTCGAGCGGTACCTCGAAGACCGGAATGGACCCGACCGGCCCGTCGCGAACTCGGCCGACCGGGCGATCCCGCCGCCCGCCGTGGGGGCTATCGAGCGAGCAGGAGCATCGACGAACGCCACGGGCCGCGCAACCGGGGCTCCGGGAAGGAACCAGACAGCATGAGCATCGTCATCGAGGCGGAACGCCTCACGAAGCGCTACGGCAGCCACCGCGGGATCGACGACGTGGACCTGGCCATCGAGGAGGGCGAGGTCTTCGGGTTCCTCGGGCCCAACGGTGCCGGCAAGACGACGACGATCCGGGTCCTCCTGGACCTGATCCGGCCGACCTCCGGCGTCGCCCGCGTCTTCGGGATCGAATCCTCGGCGGACCCGGTGGCCATCCACCGGCGGGTCGGCTACATTCCGGGCGAGTTCGCCCTCTACGACCGCCTGACGGGGGCTCAGACGATCGACTACTTCGCGAACCTCCGCGGCGGCGTCGATCCGCGCTATCGGGCCGACCTGATCGCCCGCCTCGACCTCGACCCGTCCCGGAGGTTCAAGGAGTACTCCAAGGGCAACAAGCAGAAGG
>JBBSAS010000461.1:0-1777 GCA_038252055.1 Candidatus Limnocylindrales bacterium | reverse complement strand
TCGATCTCGCGGAGCTCGCCCGGCTCGAAGTCGAGGTTCCGGACGGCCCCCAGGTTCTCCTCGAGCTGCTCGACCGAGCTCGCGCCGATGAGGGCCGAAGTGACCCGCGGGTCGCGCAGCACCCACGCGAGGGCGAGCTGGGCCAGGCTCTGACCGCGCTGCTCGGCGAGCGCCGCGAGCGCCCGGACCTTCGCGAGGTTCTTCTCGCTGAGCATCGACCCGCCGAACGACCCCTCGCGGGCCGCCCGCGCGTCGGCGGGGACGCCGCCGAGGTAGCGGTTCGTCAGCAGACCCTGCGCGAGCGGCGAGAAGGCGATGCAGCCGATCCCCTCGTCCTCGAGCACGTCGAGGAGCCCCTCCTCGATCCAGCGGTTCACCATCGAGTACGAGGGCTGGTGGATCCGGAGCGGCGTGCCGAGCTCGCGGAGGATCGCGGCCGCCCGCCGGGTCCGGGTCGGCGAATACGACGAGACGCCGGCATAGAGGGCCTTGCCGGCTCGGACGGCCGTGTCGAGCGCCCCCATCGTCTCCTCGAGCGGGGTGTCGGGATCGGCCCGGTGCGAGTAGAAGATGTCCACGTGGTCGAGTCCCATCCGGAGGAGGCTCTGGTCGAGGCTCGCCAGGAGGTTCTTTCGCGAGCCCCACTCACCGTGCGGGCCCGGCCACATGAGGTAGCCCGCCTTCGTGGAGATCACGAGCTCGTCGCGGTGCGCCGCGAAATCCTTCGCCAGGATCCGTCCGACGTTCTCCTCGGCCGAGCCGAACGGCGGACCGTAGTTGTTGGCAAGGTCGAAGTGGGTGACGCCCAGGTCGAAGGCGCGTCGGACGATCTCGCGCTGGGTGGCGAACGGCGTCACGTCGCCGAAGTTCTGCCAGAAGCCGAGCGAGATCACCGGCAGGAGGAGCCCGCCCGCCCCGGTCCGCCGATGGGGCATTTGGTCGTGGCGGCCGGGGTCGGCGACGTACGGTTGCTGGTCCACCGGCATCTGGATCGACATCACGCTCTCCTGCGGTCTTCGGGGTGGGGCGAGCCGCGACCGCCGGGCCCGGGCGATCCGCACCACGGCCGCGCTCCAGTCCCCAGTATCGCGCCCGGTGGGATCGGACGCGCGCTCGACGGCCGGGTTCGGTCAGGGCTCCGGCGGCGTCGGCGGCTCGGGTGGGCCGGCCGGCGTCGGTTCCGGCGTCGGTGCCGGGGGCGGCGGGGTGACGACGACGGGCGTCGGATCCGGCGTTGGTCGCGGCGTGGGGGCCGGCGCGACGGTGGGCCGAGGCGTGGGCTTTGGGGTGGGGCGGGCCGAGGGGCGCGGTGTCGGCCGCGCGGTGGCGCGCGGCGTCGGGCGAGCGGTCGGGCGAGCGGTCGGCCGCGGCGTTGCCGGCGCCGGCCTCGCAGAAGCTGCCGCGGGCGCGATGGGCATCGGGATCGCAACGGGCGGGACGGCGGGCGGCGCGGACGATGGTGGCGTGGGCACCGCGGTCGGGACGGCCGGAGATGGCGTGGCGACGAGGACGACCGGTGTCGCGGACGGTCCGGGCGTTCCCGCGGGCAGCGCGGCGAGTGCCCCGTCCTCGCGCGGCGCTGGGGACTCCACGCCGTTCCACCGGCCGAGCGCGTTCACCCCAACGGCGGCGACGGCCACCGCCGTGGCGAGGGCCGCAAACGCAGCGGCCTCCCGGAGCCAGGGCGACCGGGACGGGCCGGCGCCGCGGCGGAGGCGCGGCCGGGAGACCGGCTCTCGCTCGACACGCCCCGCCGGAACAGGGACCGTCGCAGCGC
>JBBSAS010000460.1:0-1778 GCA_038252055.1 Candidatus Limnocylindrales bacterium | reverse complement strand
GATCGGGGCGCCTCGGCGGCCGACGTGCGGCGCCTCGCCGAGCTGGTGGAGGCGACCGTCGAGCGGGAGACCGGCGTGCGCCTCGTCCCGGAGGTCGTCTTCCTCGGCGATTGGTCCGCCTGGCAGGAGGAGGTCAGATGAGCATCGATGCCGGGACAGGCCCGACGACCACCGCGTTCCGCAGCGTCACGGTCCTCCTCGGGGGTCCGTCGGCCGAGCACGACGTCTCGATCGTCTCGGGGACCGCGATCGCCGAGGCGCTCGAGGCGCGCGGCCACCCCGTGCGCCTCTGCCTCGTGGACCTCCGCGGTGCGTGGTGGCTCCTGCCGGCCGGCCACCATCGTGCGGACCGGTCGCCGTCCGCCTACGACAACCCTGTCGCCCTCGGCGCCGAGGGCCCGTTCGGCTCGGGCCAGGCTGCCGCCCTCATCGCGGCCGCCCGCCCCCGGCCCGCCGTCTTCGTCGCGCTCCACGGCCCGTTCGGGGAGGACGGCACGGTCCAGGCGATCCTCGAGGACGCGGGGCTCGCGTATACGGGCTCCGGCGTTGCGGCCTCGGCGATCGGGATGGACAAGCCGCTCTTCAAGCGGATCGCCCGCGGCGCCGGGCTTCCCGTCCTGCCGTCCTTCGACATCGTGGCCCGCGACTGGGCCGCGGACCGCGCCGGCGTCCTCGCGGCGCTGGACCGGTTTGCCCTCGACGCGCCGGACCGACGCGTGATCGTCAAGCCGGCCGGTCTCGGCTCGTCGGTCGGGATGTCGATCGCCTGGTCCGCCGCGGACCGCGCGCCCGCGATCGACCTCGCCTTCCGCCACGACGCCCGGGTCCTCGTCGAACCCTGCCTGCCCTCGCCGCGCGAGCTCGAGGTGGCGGTGCTCGGAAACGGGCCGGACGACCTCGCGGTCTGCGGCCCGGGCGAGGTGATCCCGAGCCGCGACTTCTATGACTACGTCGACAAGTACGTCGCCAATGCGGCACAGGTCGTGGCCCGGGCCGACGTCGACGAGGCGACGGCCTCCGCATGCCGGCGAATCGCGGGTGCCGCGTTCACCCTCATCGGCGGGGCGGGCTTCGCGCGGGTCGACTTCCTCCTCGACCGCGCGACCGATGTGCTCAGCCTCAACGAGATCAACACGATCCCGGGCTTCACCCCGATCAGCCTCTTCCCCCGGATCGTCGCCGAAGATCTCGGGATGGCGTTCGGCGACCTCGCCGCGCGAATCGTGGACCTCGGCGTCGAGGTGCACGACGCGCGCCCGCTGCGCAGGCTCACGCCGGCCGAACTCCCACGATGAGCGACGACCTGCCGGTCCGCGACGGCCGGGTGGGGCGCCGGGCGCCCCAGCGACGGGCCTCGCGCGGCTTCTCGCCCCGCCGTGCCCTTGCGGCCCTCGCGCTCCTCGCCACCGCGGGCCTCGTCTGGGGCGCGGTCGCCTCGCCGGTCTTCGGCCTCAAGACGATCACGATCGAGGGCGCCGATCTCACCGGCGACGAGGCGGTGCAGGCCGCGCTCGAGCTGCCGGCCACGCCGCCGAACGCGTTCACCGTCGCCACCGACCTCCTGCGGGAGCGGCTCCTCGCGCTGCCGGCCGTGGCCGACGCCGAGGTGCGCGTCGGGCTCCCGGGCACGCTCCGGGTCCGGGTCGTCGAGCGCGAGCCGGTGTTCGCCTGGCAGCGCGGTGAGACGCTCCTCCTCGTCGACCGCGACGGGCGGGTGCTCGCCGATGCGAAGGCCCCCGGAGCCTCGGCCGCCGCGCTCGCCGCGGGCGATCTCCCGG
>JBBSAS010000459.1:0-1778 GCA_038252055.1 Candidatus Limnocylindrales bacterium | reverse complement strand
GATCCGCGCGACCACGTTTCCGCCGGGCCGGTCACGGGTCCGGACCGGTCACGGGTCCGGGCCGGTCACGCTGCCGGGGTCGCCGGTCACGCTGCCGGGTCCGGGTCCGGGTCGGTTTCCGTCGCCCCACGACGGCCTGCCTCCGCGGCGCGGCGCCTCGTGTCGGTTTCCGTCGCCCCACGACGAATGGCTCGGATCGCTTTCGTGGGGCGAACGATAGGCGCCGACGCACCGTCCTCCGCGCCGGAATCCGTCGCCCGGCGAAGGGAATGGACGCGTCCGGCTGGGCGCTCGCTCGGAACCGTCGCGTGGCGGCGGATTCGTGCAGAACCAGGGCCGGACAACCCGGCCGACCGACAGGTCGTTCGTGGCAGGAAAGCCAGGTGGCCATATCGCACCGGGCGGGCTTCGGCCCCCACCGCCGGGGCTGGAGGACGGCCCGGCCCGGATCGTGGCCGAATCTGGAGCGCCACCGAACGTGGAGCGCGGCCGAACGTGGAGTGCGCCAAACCTGGAGCGCCACCTGGCTGCAGGTCGCCCCGTCCAGGTGGGCACACGACGCGCGGCAGGAGCGCAACCCGGCCCGGGCCGCCCCGACGCGGTCGACCAGGAGGCTGCCGGAGCCGGTCAGCCCCGGCGATGTGGCGGCACCGTAGACTGCATTGCATGCCAGCGAACGCCCGTCCGCACGGGCTCTTCATCACGCTCGAGGGCCCGGACGGCAGCGGGAAGACGGTCCAGGCTGACCGGCTGCGTGGAGCGATCGCGGCAGTCGGGGCCGAGGTGCTCCTCGTCCGCGAGCCCGGCGGCACGGAGGCCGGGGAGCGGATCCGGGCGATCCTCATGGACCGCGGACCGTCGTCGGTGCTCCTCACCGGGCGGGCCGACGCGCTCCTCTTCATGGCCGCCCGGGCCCAGCTTGTCGAGACGGTGATCCGCCCGGCGCTCGAGCGCGGCATCATCGTCCTCTCGGATCGCTACCTCGATTCGACGCTCGCGTACCAGGGTCATGGCCGCGGGCTCGCGATCGAGGAGCTGGAGCCGGTGGGGCGCTTCGCGACAGGCGGCCTGCGGCCCGACGTCACGCTCCTTTTCGACGTCCCGGTCGAGATCGGCCTCGCCCGGAAGAGCGACGCCGAGACCACCCGCTTCGAGGCGCACTTCGACCGCGCCTTCCACGAGCGGGTCCGGGCCGGCTTCCACTCGCTTGCGGTGGCCGAACCCGACCGATGGGTGGTGCTCGACGCCTCCGCGCCGGAGGACGACGTCTTCGCCGCCGCGCTCAATGCGCTCGCGCGACAACCCGGTCTCGAGGCGCTCGCCCGACCATGATCGCGCGCCGCTGATCTCGCCTGCGCATGATCTCGCCTGCGCCTGATCTCGCGCGCCGCGCATCGCGGGCAGCCCGCACCGCGCGCCGCGCATCGCACGCACCGCGCGCTGCGCATCGCGCACCCGGACCGGTCAGGCGGGGCGGGCTTCGCCGATCGTTCCCGGGCCGGCCGCCCGTGCCGCTTCGAGGGCGGCGAGCGCCGCGTCGAGGAGGGCCTCGCCCGACGTCCCGTCGGCCGGGAACCGGGAGACGCCCGCCGACACCGAGACGGACGTCCCGGCGATCTGGTCCAGGGCCCCGACGGCGCCCACGACCCGGTCGGCCACCGTCACGCCGCCGCTTCCCGGTGCCACGACGATGAACTCGTCCCCCCCGATCCGGGCGACCGTATCCACGAGCCGGACCTGCTCGGCGAGGATCGCCGCGACCGCCCGGAGCACGTCGT
>JBBSAS010000458.1:0-1783 GCA_038252055.1 Candidatus Limnocylindrales bacterium | reverse complement strand
TCAGGCCTCGAGCGTCGGCCGGGTCATCTCCTCGGGACGGACCCAGGCGTCGAACTCCTCGGCCGTGAGGTGGCCAGAGGCGATCGCCGCCGCGCGGAGCGTGGACCCCTCGTGGTGGGCCGTCTTCGCGATGGCCGCCGCCCGGTCGTAGCCGATGTGCGGGGCGAGCGCGGTGACGAGCATGAGCGAGCTCGCCACGTGCTCGGCGATCCGCTCCTCGTCGGCCTCGAGGCCCTCGATGCAGTGCTCCCGGAAGCTGCGGCACCCGTCGGTGAGGAGCTCGATCCCGTGGAGCAGGTCGTGGGCGATGATCGGCTTGAAGACGTTGAGCTCGAAGTTGCCCTGGCTGCCGGCGATCCCGATCGCCACGTCGTAGGCCATGACCTGGACGGCGACCATCGTGAGCATCTCGCTCTGGGTCGGGTTCACCTTGCCGGGCATGATCGAGGAGCCCGGCTCGTTCTCCGGCAGGCGCAGCTCGCCCAGGCCGGCGCGAGGCCCGGAACCGAGCCAGCGGACATCGTTGGCGATCTTCATGAGGCTCGTGGCGAGCGTCCGCAGGGCCCCCGAGGCGAAGACCGTCGCCTCCTGGCCGGCCAGGCCGGCGAACTTGTTGGGCATGGAGACGAAGGCGAGCCCGGTCAGCTCGGCGATCCGGGCGGCGGACCGCTCGGCGAAGGCGGGGTGGGCGTTGAGGCCGGTCCCCACGGCCGTGCCTCCGAGGGCGAGCTCGTGGAGCCCGGGGAGGACCGCCCGGAGGCGGGCCAGGTCGCCGTCGAGCATCGCGACGTAGCCGGAGAATTCCTGGCCCAGGGTCAGCGGGACGGCGTCCTGGAGGTGGGTCCGCCCGATCTTCACGATGCCGGCCCATGCCCGTGCCTTCGTGTCGAGGGCGTCCCGGAGGGCCGCCACCGAGGGGATGAGCCGCTCCTCGATCTCGGTCGCCGCGGCCACGTGGAGCGCAGTGGGGAACGTGTCGTTCGAGGACTGGCTCTTGTTGACGTCGTCGTTCGGGTGGACCGGCTTCTTGCCGCCCCGGAGGCCGGTGGCGAGCTCGTTCGCCCGCCCGGCGATCACCTCGTTGACGTTCATGTTCGACTGGGTGCCCGATCCGGTCTGCCAGACGCGGAGGGGGAACTCGGCGGCGAGCGTGCCGTCGATCACCTCGCCGGCGGCCCGCACGATGAGGTCGTGCTTCTCGGCCGGGAGGAGGCCCAGGTCGGCGTTGACGTCGGCCGCCGCCCGCTTGAGGACGCCGAAGGCCCGGATGATCGGGACGGGCATCGTGTCGCGGCTGATCGCGAAGTGGTGGAGGGAGCGCTGGGTCTGGGCGCCCCAGTAGTGGTCGGCGGGAACCTCGATCGGCCCCATCGAATCGGTCTCGGTCCGGGTGGCGCCCGGCATGCCGGGCTGGCTGGTGGTGGTCACGGGTCGATCCCTCGCTGCCGTGGGTTCCGCGCGGCGGTGCCGTGCCTGCGTCCAGTATCCGCCTCCGGCGCGGTCGGTGGCACGGCGCGGCGTGTCGGCGTGTCGGGGTGGCGGACTCGGCGGGTCCCGTCGGGCGCGATCCTCCTGGTCGCGCGGTCAGGCGCCGCGGCGCCCCGCGAAGGCCGCCGCCTCGGCGGACAGCCGGGCAAGCTCGTCCTCGTCGAGCGCGAGGTCGGCGGCGGCCGCGTTCTCTTCGAGCTGCTCGACCGTCCGGGCGCCCGGGATCGCGATCGTGTTCGGGTGGTGGATGACCCAGGCCAGGGCGACCTGCGCGGGCGTCGCGTCGTGGTGCCGG
>JBBSAS010000457.1:0-1785 GCA_038252055.1 Candidatus Limnocylindrales bacterium | reverse complement strand
TTACCCCGGATCCACCGAACCGGGTTGGTGATTCACGATCCGGGACAGCACAACAGGTGCCCTTCCGATCGTGAATGATGGTGTTGAGAACAGCCCATCAGCCCCGAATCGAGGAGCACCTGTCGGATGCGATCATCCCACACCGTTGACCGGATCGACGTGGCCTTCGACGACGACCGTCTGGTGACCGATGCGGGCCTCATGCTGCCGGCCACCCTGGCCCAGCACCTGGGCCTGCGCGAGCTCGTGAACGAGCACCTGCACCTGGGGCGCAAGCCCGGGGCGCCCAACGCCGGCGACAAGCTCCTGACGCTCGTCATGTCGGCGCTCGCGGGCGGTGACTGTATCGCCGACACGGACGCCCTGCGCGCGGGAGGGACCGGCCGGATCCTCGGGTTCACCCTCAAGGCACCGTCCACCCTGGGCACCTTCCTGCGCAGCTTCCGCTGGGGCCACGTCCGCCAGCTCGACCGGGTCAGCCGGGAGCTCCTCGCCCGCGCCTGGGGAGCGGGTGCAGGGCCGGGATCGGCGCCGTTCACGATCGATCTCGACTCCACGATCTGCGAGACGTACGGGCTCAAGAAGGAGGGTGCCCTCCACCACGGGTACACCAAGGTCCGCGGCTATCACCCGCTGCTCGCCGTCGCCGCGGGCACGGGCGACGTGCTCATGGCCCGCCTGCGCGAGGGCCGCTCGAACACGGCTCGCGGTGCCGCCCACTTCCTGGCTGAGACCATCGGGCGGGTCCGTTCCGCCGGGGCGACGGGCCAACTCACGATGCGGGCCGACTCGGGCTTCTATGCCCACGCGGTCGTCGCGGTGTGCCGCAAGATGGGTGTCCGCTTCTCCATCACCGCGCGGTTCCACGGTCACAAGCTCCGGGCGCTGATCGAGGCGATCCCGGAGGCTGCCTGGGCGCCGATCCCCTACTGGATCAGGGGCGGGGCGGATGTCGCGGAGATCGCGTACACGCCGTTCGCGCAGGAGAAGGACGCGACACCCGTCCGCCTGATCGTGCGCCGGGTCCGGCCGACGCCGGGCAGCCAGCTCGCCCTGTTCACCCTCTACGACTACCACGCGTTCATCACCGACCGGGCGGGCGACCTGCTCGAGCTCGAGGCCGACCACCGGCGTCACGCCGAGATCGAGAACGCGATCCGGGATCTCAAGTACGGCATGGGGCTCAACCACCTGCCGTCGGGGAGGTTCGCCGCCAACGGCGCCTGGCTCGCGGTCCAGGTGATCGCCCACAACGTCGCCCGCTGGACCGCACGCTTGGGACTGGGCGCCGGGATCGTGACCGCCAAGACCCTGCGGCGGCGCTTCTTCAGTCTCGCCGGGCGGCTCACCCGCTCGGCCCGGCGCGAGACGCTCCATCTCTCGAGGCACTGGCCGTGGCGAGCCGAGTTCGATGCCGCCCTCGCGAGGCTCCGGGCGATCCCGCTGCTCGCCTGACCGCCGGATCACCACCTCGCCGCTCCTGGGGCTGGCGGGAGCTCGCCCAGCCACCGGTCGCTGGGTGCCTGGCGCGACCCTCAGGCCCGGATCGCCCGCCTTCGAGCCGTCGTTCGCCCTGGCCAGGACCCGTCCGGTGTCTTGAAGGGGGTCGATCCTCTCGCTGCGACCGTCGTCAGGGCGTCAGTCGCCAAGCTTCGGTGGATCCGGGGTTAGGGCCGGACTGGAGCTTCGTCACGACGAGCTTCGTGAGCTCGATCGCCTGCGTCTTGTCCATCCCGAAGGCCGCCAGCTCCACCATCGACCCGCCTTTGATGGCGACGACCAGGC
>JBBSAS010000456.1:0-1792 GCA_038252055.1 Candidatus Limnocylindrales bacterium | reverse complement strand
GGCGATCATGAAGCCGTTTGGCCGGCTCGTCATCAACACGATCAGCTGCGCCCCGACCTTCAACCAGGTCGGTGCGATCGAGGCGCTTCGCGGCCCCCAGGACGACGTGGAGGCGATGGTCGCCGAGTTCCGGGCCCGGCGTGACCTCGTCGTCGCCGGGCTCAACGCGATCCCGGGGGTCTCCTGCCGTGTCCCGGCCGGGGCCTTCTACGCATTCCCGAACGTGGCCGGGACCGGCCTGACCGGGGACGAGCTCTTCGAACGCCTACTCCTCGAGGCGAACGTCTGCGTCCTCCCCGGTTCCGCCTTCGGGCGGTTCGGCGACGACTACCTGCGGCTGAGCTTCGCGGCGTCCCGCGAGAACCTCACGGAGGGGCTCCGCCGGATCGCGGCCTTCGTCGAGCGCCTTTGAGCGGCCCCGTGGGGCACCGCGCGGCCGGCGCGACGCCGGGCACGGCGCCCCCTGCTAGCATTCGGGGCGCGCTCGGCGCGGTGACACTGGAGGTCCCGCGCGCGCGTGCCAGGTCAGGCTGACATGCTCCAACGCAACGGCAGCGAGATCCTCCATCCCCGCCAGCTCTGGGAAGAGGTGGCCCAGCTCCTGCGCGAGGACATCCTCGGCGGCGTCCTCGCCCCGGGAACCCGCCTCGTGGAGATGGAGCTCGCCGAGCGGTTCGGCGTCAGCCGGGGCCCGATCCGCGAGGCGCTCCGGGAGCTCGAGCGGATCGGTCTCGTCACGGACCGGCCTCGGCGCGGCGTCTTCGTGACGACGCCCTCGGAATCGGACATCGACGAGATCGCGGTGATCCGCGAGTCGCTCGAAGCGACTGCGGCCCGGATCGCCTGCGAGAAGCTCCTCCCCGAGGATCTGGAGCGTCTGGAACGCGTCGTCGCGGCGATGGAGGCCGCGTACCGGGATCACGATCGGGCGCGCGGCCTCGCCATGGACCTGGAGTTTCACCGGGAGATCTTCGTGATCGCGGGGAACGCACGGATGCTCCGGACCCATGACGACCTGTCAGCACAGCTTCTCCTCTCCTGGATGAATGACCACGCCCTGCGCGAGGATGTCTATCCGCCGTTCGAGCTTCATCGCGGGATCCTGGCGGCGTTGGCCGGAGCGGATGAGGAGGCGGTGGCGGCTGCGGTGGCGGCGCACTACGACTGGCGAGGGGATCGCGTCCTCGGCTGATGCCCGAGGGCGACGGGCACGGACCCGTCGCGCGGACCATTGACACGTTAGTTGTTGACAGTTAGCCTCACGTTCGGCGAACCTCGTGCAGCGTCCCCCGGAGATTGCCCGATCGCTCTCCCATCCGATGATTCCCGCCCTGATGCATCACCGCCCCCAACCTGAAGGAGCATCTCCCATGGCAGATCTCGAGGCCCTCAAAGTCGCGATCGAGGCCGGTGACCGGACGACCGCGGTGACGATCACGACCGCCGCGGTGGCCGAGGAGATGGATCCCCGGACCGTCCTCGACGCGATGACCGAGGCGATGGACGTCATCGGGGGCAAGTTCCAGCGCAACGAGATCTACGTCCCCGAGATGCTCATCAGTGCCCGGGCGATGAAGGAGGCCACCGCGGTCCTCGAGCCGGTCCTCGTCGCCTCTGGGATCCGGCCCGAGCACACCGCGGTGATCGGGACGATCAAGGGCGACCTCCACGATATCGGCAAGAACCTCGTGGCGATGATGTGGAAGGGCGCCAACATCGAGGTCGTCGACCTCGGCACGAACGTCACCCCCGAGCAGTTCGTCGCCGCCGCGAAGGAGCACGGGGCGAGCAT
>JBBSAS010000455.1:0-1802 GCA_038252055.1 Candidatus Limnocylindrales bacterium | reverse complement strand
GTCGTCGCCGACCGTCTCGACGGTCCAGCCGGGGAGGGTGGGGACGAGCATCGCCAGGTTCGTCTTGCCGCACGCGGACGGGAAGGCGCCGGCGACGTGCTTCACTCGCCCGTCGGGAGAGGTGACCTTGATGATGAGCATGTGCTCGGCGAGCCAGCCTTCGTCGCGGGCGATGACCGAGGCGATCCGCAGCGCGTAGCATTTCTTGCCGAGGAGGGCGTTGCCGCCGTAGCCGGAGCCGTACGACCAGATCTCGCGGGTCTCGGGGAAGTGGACGATGTACTTCGTCTCGGCGTCGCAGGGCCAGGGGACATCCACGTCGCCCGGGGCGAGCGGGGCGCCGACGGAATGGAGACAGGGGACGAAGGAGCCGGCCTCGCGGATCGCGTCGAGGGCCGCGCTGCCCATGCGGGTCATGATCCGCATGTTCGTGACGACGTAGGCAGAGTCGGTGATCTCGACGCCGAGGCGGCTGATCTTCGAGCCGATCGGGCCCATCGAGAAGGGGATCACGTAGAGCGTGCGGCCGCGCATCGAGCCGCGGAAGAGGTCGGTGAGGGTGGCCCGCATCTCGTCGGGTTCGCGCCAGTTGTTCGTGGGGCCGGCGTCGGCCGCATCACGCGAGCAGATGAAGGTCCGGTCCTCGACACGGGCGACATCGGAGGGGTCGGAGCGGGCGAGGAAGCTGTTGGGGCGAAGCTCCGGGTTGAGGCGGGTGTACGTTCCGCCTTCGACGAGCTCGTCGCAGAGGGCCGCATACTCCTCGTCGCTGCCGTCGCACCAATGGATGCGGTCGGGGGTCGCGAGGGCGGCGACCTCGTCCACCCAGCGGACCAGGTCGGGCACACCCTCGGGGCGGGCCATGCCCGGGTACGGGGCTCCTGCGCGACCGGGGCGCACCTGCGTCGTGTCCATCGGGTCCCTCCACACCTGTCTCCGCACCCTGCGCGCAGCCTCTCGCGCAGGACGTGAGGTTTGACCTTAGCGGCGCCGTCGATTGCCGCGGACGGGCCGACGCGCCCCGCCGAGGGGGCCAAGCGGCCCCACCAGCACCCGCGGTGGACGATCCCCCGACGCGCCGACGATCCGGCCCGGCCGGCCGGCCCGTGGGCCGACGGCTCCGCGCAGCGTACCCTCTGGGGCATGGCCGCGCCACCATCTCCCGCCCACCGCGCCTTCGAGACCGCGTACGCGGACGGCGGAGTCCCCACCTGGGAGATCGGGCGATCGCAGCCTGCTGTGCTCCGCCTGGTAGAGGCTGGAGCCTTCGGGCCGCCCGGGACGGCCGTCCTCGACGCTGGCTGCGGGACCGGGGAGCACGCCCTCCTGCTCGCGGGCCTGGGTCACCGGGTGGTGGGCGTGGACGTCGCGGCGGAGGCGATCCGGCGGGCTAGGGCCGCGGCCGCCGAGCGCGGGCTCGTGGCCACATTCCTGATCCACGACGCGCTGGACCTCGGGGCCGTCGCCGGGTCCGGGTCGTTCGACGTGGCCCTCGACGTCGGGCTCTTCCACGTGCTCTCCGACGAAGACCGTCGGCGCTACGCCGCCAGCCTGGCTGCGGCCGTTCGACCGGGCGGGCACGCCTTCATCCTCTGCTGGAGCGACCGCAACCCGTTCGGCTACGGCCCACGACGGGTCAGCAGGCGCGAGATCCGCTCCACGTTCCGTGCCTCGGCCGGCTGGCGCGTGGACGCGATCGAAGCGGCGGAGCTCGCCTCACGGCTCCCCGTCGGGAGCGTCGCCGCCTGGCTGGCCCGGCTGTCGCGGCGGGACGGAACGGCGGATCCCGCCCGGCGGTGATG
>JBBSAS010000454.1:0-1811 GCA_038252055.1 Candidatus Limnocylindrales bacterium | reverse complement strand
GTACATCATCCGGGGACTGTTCACGACGGACCGGACGATGAGCCAGATCTTCTGGTCCTCGCCGGATCGGACGGCGCGGTACAAGATCACGTTCGCCTCGGTGCGGACGCCCGGGATGACGGTGATCATGGATCCGCGTCGACCCGGCCAGTACTACCGGGCCGTGACGGGCAAGCTCACGATGACTGCCTCCACCTGGCGGCCGTAGGTCTCGCTCGCGACCTCACTCTCGACGCCGGTCGGGCAGCGCGCCCGGCCGGCGTTCTGCATCTCGAGGAACAGAACGCCACCTCGGGCGACCGCGCGGCCCGGTACGATCCAGCCATTGCAGCATCCCGCCACGTGCTCGACCGTGGATCAGGTTCAGGCGGATCGCCCGAGGGCGGCACAGGATCGGAACTTGACTGACCAACCCATCGTGGCCGTGGTCATCCCGGCCCTCAACGAGGCCGGGAAGATCGGCCGCGTCCTTGACAAGATGCCGGCCGATCCCCGGTTCCTCGCGATCGTCGTGGACGACGGCTCCTCGGACGGCACGGGGGACGAGGCGCGAGCGCATGGCGCGGCGCTCGTCATTCGGCACGAGGTCCGGGGCGGGGTCGGGGCGGCGATCCGGGACGGCTGGCGGGCGGCGCTGGAGCGGGGCCACCCCTACGTCGCCCTGCTCTCCGGCGACGACCAGCACGAGCCGGCCGAGCTGGTGCGGTCGCTCGAGACGCTCCTGCGCACGGGTGCGGACTATGTCCACGGCTCCCGCTGGATGAAGGGCGGTCGGGTCGAGGGGCCGACCGGGGGACGAGGCCTGGGAACCCGCGTCTACTCGATCGCCTTCAGCATCCTCGCCGGGAGGCGGATCACGGACGCGACGAACGGCTTCCGGATCCTGCGGTCAGAGATCCTCCGTGATCCGGCGCTCGACCTCGACCAGCCGTGGCTCACGAGCTACGACCTGGAGCCGTACGTCCTCTACAAGGCCATCCGCCGCGGGTACCGCGTCATCGAGGTTCCCTGCACCGTTCGCTACCACGCGAGCGAGAGCCACACGAAGATGCGGGGCATAAGAGACTGGTGGCGCCTCTTCCGCCCGGCCCTCCTCCTTCGACTCGGAGTGAAGCAATGACGTTCCCTGCGGACCGCGCCCTCGGCGGGCGGCGCGTGCTCGTGACCGGAGGCGCGGGATTCGTCGGCGGGGCGGTCGTGCGCACCCTCGTCGACATGGGGGCGAAGGTGACCGTCCTCGACGATCTTTTCACCGGCAAGGCCGAGACGATCCCGACGGGTGCGCTATTCGTCGAGGGGTCGGTGACGGACCAGGCGCTGGTGCGCGACCTCGTGGCCGACCACTCGCTCGTGTTCCACATGGCGGCGCGCAACATCATCGCGAGCACGAAGAACCCCCGCGACGACTTCGAGACGAACATCGGCGGCACCCTGAACGTGCTGATGGCCGCGCGGGAAAGTCGTCCCGATCGGGTCGTCTACACCTCCTCGACCTCCGTCTATGGGAACCCGCGGTCGATCCCGATCAACGAGGACGACGGACTCGTGCTCCTGTCGCCCTACGCCGTGAGCAAGCTCGGCGGCGAGAACTACTGCATGGCGTTCTATGAAAGCTACGGGCTCCCGGTCTCGGTCCTGCGGTACAGCAACGTCTACGGGCCTGGCCAGCGTCCCGACAACCCGTACTGCGGCGTGGTCAGCAAGTTCTTCGCGGCCGCCCTGGAGGGCGAGCCGCTGCTGGTCCACGGCGACGGCGGCCAGACACGCGACTTCACCTTCATCGACGACGCGGTGGGCGCCACCCTCCTGGC
>JBBSAS010000453.1:0-1813 GCA_038252055.1 Candidatus Limnocylindrales bacterium | reverse complement strand
GGAATCGTTCCCTGGCTGGCGGAGGATGGACGCCGTTCGGGGCAGCAGCTCCTGCTCTTCGCTGTCACCAAGCGCGGCTGGGGGGACATCCACACGGCGATCTCGGTCGCTGTCGTGACGCTGGCCGTCACCCATCTCGCGGTCGTCAGGTCCGGTCTGGCCGCCGACCTCCGGCTTCTCGCCACCGGCCAGCGCAGCGCCCCGCGGCACATCGCGAGCTGACGCGGCGCCCCCCGGCCGAATCGCCGGAGTCCGGAGCCACGCAACGGAATCTGGCAACGCCTGCTCGTCAGGGTGTTTGGGGGCGCGGTGCATGGCCGGGAGATCGGGCCGGTTGATCTTGCGGAGACTCCACCGCTGCGTCTACGACTTGCCCCCGCCTTCGCGACCCGGCTCCAGTTGTCTACGCGTCGGGATTCGAATCGGTGGGCCCGATCACCTCTGGGGATGGCTTCGCCCGTGAGCCGATGGCCGCGTGCAGGGTGGCGAGAAACTCGTCGAGTGGGACACGGTGGATCTTCGCCGCACGCTCGACCGTGAGCGCCCTGGTGATGAATGAGCGAAACGAGTAGCGGGCGACTCGCTTGACGCCGAACACCTCCATCACATCGGCGATGTCGCCGTACTCGCGCAAGAGCTCCGAGACCCTGGTGTCCTTGGTGATCTCCAGCATGGATCCTCCTGGGAGATGGCGTTAGCAGCGGTCAGGGCGTGGAGTCGGGCTCCGGTCCGACCCGCACAGCGATGAATGCGAGGCGGGTCTCTGCCTCGAAACCGCGCGCTGAACCCTCAGGGGCGATCACCGTCACGCCGGCAGTCAATGGGTACCGCTCGCCATCGACGGTCATGAACCCGGTGCCGTCGAGAACGTGGTAGAGGCCGAGTCGCTCGGGGTGCGGGGGGATCCGGCCTCCGGCCTCGAGCCCGGCCAGGAGCGCCTTGTGTGCCCGACCCTCGTTGAGGATCGTCATCTCGGGGCCGTCAGTCGAGTAGCGGACGAGTCCGCGCCAGTCCGGCAGGTAGATCGAGTCGTCCATCATCTGGTTCTCCTTCTTCTGGATCGTGCGCCTCGAGGCACACGTCTTGCCATGTCGGCTCCATGCCGGCGTCATGCCGCGGCGACTTCGTCGGCTCCTTCGCCCGCGGCGAGGAGCGCCGGCAGGATCACCGCGACCGACGAAGACCACGCCCGGCGGATCGAGCGTCGACGGTGCTTGTCGGGGTGCCGTCCACCTCAGCCGCGGTCGCGGCGAGCGCAGATGCGTCGCTTGACCGCGAGGACCGGGCAGTGGTCGCTGTGGAACTCGAACAGCTTGCGCAGCATGGGACTCATTCTCCGATGGGACGCCGCACATGAGGCGTTGGCGGTCACCGTTGCACGGAGTGCGCGGGGAGGACGTGGAACTGGGTCCACCCCCCGGGAGGGGTTCGTCCCTCGCACCGCGGGCCGTGCACGTCGCCGTCAGCGATGCCCGCCGCCGCGCGCAGACGGATCGGGTCGTGGAGGACGAGCCCAGTCACGCCGACCCGGGCGTCATCGTCCAACGCGCGCGCCTGACCGGCCAACCACCCGATCGAGGTGACCCGCTAGACCCGTGCCTCGCCGAGGACCTCAACCTGCGACGCCGGGCTCCCAAGGGCGTGGCCCTCACCCTCGATGTCCACGTTCGGCAGGAGCCGGTCGAGCCACCGCGGCAGCCACCAGGCCCGCTCGTCGAGCAGGCTCATGACGGCCGGCACGAGCGTCATCCGGACGAGGAACGCGTCGATGACGACGCCGACCGCGAGCGCGAAGCCGAATTGCTTGATCATC
>JBBSAS010000452.1:0-1814 GCA_038252055.1 Candidatus Limnocylindrales bacterium | reverse complement strand
TGCCCCGACCCCTCGAGGCCGTCCTTCTCGACGTCGGTGGGGTCTTCCTCGTCCCCGACCACGAGAAGGTGGTCGCCGCCGCCGGCGGGGTTGGGCTCGCCGTCGATCCTGCGCTCCTCGACGCCGCCCACCATGCCGGGATCGCCGCCTGGGACCGTGACGGGCTCACGGGCGACGGCCGGTCCGGGTGGGCTCCATACATGACGGCCTACTTCGAGAGGGCCGGCTGCCCCGCCGAACGGACGCGTGCCCTCCTCCCGGACCTCGACGAGGTCTTCCGCTCGTTCCTCTCGTGGACGACGCCGCTGCGGGCATCGATCGACGCCCTTCCGGCGCTGGCTGCGACGGGCGTCCGTCTCGGGATCGTGTCGAACGCGGACGGCACCGTCGAGGCGCTCCTCCGCGACCTCGCGATCTGCCAGGTCGGCCCCGGGCCCGGTGTGTCGGTCGGCGTCGTCGTGGACTCGGAGGTGGTCGGCTACGAGAAGCCCGACCCGCGGATCTTCGGCATCGCCCTCGCCGCCCTCGGCGTGCCGCCGGAACGCGCGATCCACGTGGGCGATTCGGGGCGCGCCGACGTCGCCGGGGCGCAAGCGGCCGGCGTGACGCCGGTCCATCTCGATCCCGACCGTCACTGCACGGACCGGGACCACCTCCACCTCGACGACCTGTCGGAGCTCGTCCCGCTCGTGGCCGCAGCCCGCGCCTGAACGGCCGGAGCGGGGCCGCGGCGGCCACCGCGCCGCCCGGCAAGCGCGCCGGTCAGGTCGCCGGCTCGGCCCGGATCACCCCGTCGTCGTAGGACATCGCGAGCTGCTCGCCCGGCTGGACGACGAGGAAGTCCGTCGGGTCCCACTCCCCGTCAATGAGGCGCTTCACGAGGATCAGCTCCCCGGCCAGCTTCGCGAAGGCCCAGCCGCGGCGCTCCGCGTCGTCGCGGGCGCGTCCCTCCACGGCGATCGCGCCGCGCGGGTCGGCAACGCCCATCTCCACGAAGGCCGCCCGGTCGTAGTGGTCGCGCCAGGCCCCGAGGATCTCCATCAGGTAGTCGGCGTTGTCCTGGCCGTACTTCTTGACATACTCCTCGTGCGTCGCACGCGCGGCCGCATCCGAGACCGCCCCGACGCCGCCGAAGGCACTGCCGTCGTCGGTCCGCTCGACGTAGTCCTGGACGTACCAGAACGTGCCCGGATGGCCGGAGAACTCCTCCGCGTACCGGTCGCGCGAGCCGAGGAAGATCGCGATGCAGTCGTGCGCCCTGGGGATGACGAGGGGGATCGATCCGGCCCGAAGCCCCGCCGTGGCACCGCCGCAGAGACCGTAGGCCAGGACCACGGCGTCGTAGGGGGCGCCGATCTCGTCGAGCTCCGCCTGGAGGATCGAGCGGAGGTTCGGGGGATCGTCGTGGAGACCCCGCCGGTTCAGCCGGACGTCCACGACGTGGGGCGAACGAGCCGCGCAGAGGTAGACGGAGCGGGCGAGGACCTCGCAGGTCAGGGCGAGCAGGCGCTTCACGGGCGGCAGCGTACCGCGCCGGAGGGTTCGTCGGCGCGGTATCGTTGGCCGGCCATTCCCCATTGACGGCTCACGCCCCGCCAGGAGGATCGACCGTGCCCCTCCCGTCGCTCGCCCGGGTCCCTGCTCCCCCCGACCCGATCCTCGGCCTCGCGGAAGCGTTTCGCGCCGACCCGCGGACGAACAAGATCAACCTCTCCTCGGGCGTCTTCGTGGACGAGACCGGGACGACGCCCGTCCTCCCGACCGTGACCGAGGCGGAGGGCCGCATCCTCGCGAAGGGCGCGAGCAAGGGCTAC
>JBBSAS010000451.1:0-1828 GCA_038252055.1 Candidatus Limnocylindrales bacterium | reverse complement strand
GCGGTCGCGCGAGTCGATCGGCGGCGAGTTCTCCGGCGTCGGCGCCGAGGTGACCACGCAGCCGACCGACGGCGCCGCGAGCTGCGACACGATCGGCCCGACCTGCGAGATGGTGATCGTCGCCCCGATCGACGGCTCGCCGGCCGAGCGGGCCGGGCTGCTCGCGCGGGACGTGGTCACGGCCGTGGACGGGGCGACGGTCGCGGGACAGACGCTCGACACGGCGATCGAGCGGATCCGCGGCCCGAAGGGCACGGAGGTCACGCTCACGCTCGTGCGGGACGGTCGAGTGCCGTTCGACCTCGTGATCGTTCGCGACGCGATCGTCACGCAACAGGTCGAGACCCGCGAGCTGGCCGACGGCACCGTGGAGTACGTCCGCCTCGCGGCTTTCTCGGACAACTCGGCGACCCAGCTCGAGGCGGCGATCAGGAAGGCGCAGGACGCGGGGATCACGAAGTTCGTCCTCGATCTCCGCGACAACCCCGGGGGTCTCGTGACCGCTGCCCGCTCGATCGCCAGCCAGTTCATCGCCGAGGGTCCGATCTTCTGGGAGGAAGCCGCCGACGGCACGCAGGTCGCGACGAACGCCTCGAGCGGCGGCCTCGCAACCGACCCGTCGGTCCGGATGGCCGTGCTCGTCAACGGCGGGAGCGCATCGGCGAGCGAGATCGTCGCCGGGGCTCTCCAGGACACCGGGCGCGGCGCGCTCGTGGGCGAGACGACGTTCGGGAAGGGGACGGTCCAGCAGTGGGTGGACCTGACCCCCGAGACGGGTGGCTTCCGCCTCAGCGTCGCGAAGTGGCTGACGCCGGACAAGCGCTGGATCCACGGGACGGGCCTCACCCCGGACGTCGTGGTCCCGACGACGGGCGCGGGGGCCGGTGAGCCGAGCCCGAGCGGGGATCCGTTCATCGACGCGGCGCTCGAGGTGCTCGGTGTCGCGCCGACCGGGGTGGTCCGGCCGGTGCCGGCCGCTCGGGCCGTGCTCGCCACACGGTCCGTGCTCCTTGCGCGGTCCGTGCTCGCCGCGCGGTCCGTGCTCCTTGCGCGGCCCGTGCAAGCCGCTCGGTCCGTGCTCGCCGCTGCCGCGTAGGGGGCACTCGGCGGCGGCGGTGTCGGGAGCCGCCGCGGCAGGCTGAGCCGTCGAGCCGGGGACAGGGGGCGTCGGCAGTCGGGCTTTCCTGCCACGAACGATCCGGCTGGCCCGTTGCTCGCGGGGCGATGAATCCGGCCGAAACCGTCGTCCCGCGAAGGTCATGGACGGATGCTCGCTGTCCGGTGTCGCAGACCGTCGCCAAGCGACGAATCCGACGCGGGTGCTTCGGCCAATCGTCGGTTCTTTCGCCCCAGGAACGGCCCGCGCCCGAATCGTCGCGCCACGACGGCTTTCGTCGCGCCGGCCGGCGACGTGGCCGGGTTCCGTCGTGGCACGACGGATGCGCGCCGGTCGGATCTCCGCAACCGGGGCGCGCCGCGGGGCGCCGGGCCACCGGGCGCGCGGGGCGCCGGGCCACCGGGCGCGCGGCCGTGGAAGCGGCCGTGGACGCGGCGACGTCGGGCGCCGTTTGCTCCGAATCTCAGCCCCGGCATTCGTGCGCACGGAATCCCGCGTCGATGGCCAAGCGGTCGTCGCTCCGTACACCCATGCTGAGCCTGACGGTGCTGCCCTGATACCCAAGAATCGGCGTGCACGCCGCGCCGAGGCGGCGTACCAGCGCCACGGCTGATAATCCGGACCAATCGACGAGTGGCGTCGCCCCGGCAGCACCCCGGCTGTTATTCCAGGCAGATGCGCGACTGGTTCCGGCCCTGCAGCACCCCGGCT
>JBBSAS010000450.1:0-1833 GCA_038252055.1 Candidatus Limnocylindrales bacterium | reverse complement strand
GAGCTTCCGCGCGACACCCGCGGCCACCATCTGGTCGTAGATCACGTCGGGCGTCATCCGGGCCAGCACGAGGTCGCGGCGGCCCTGGCGGATGATCTCGTGGCCCGCCGCGAACGAGATCAGGTGGGTGAAGCCCTCGATCGCGACGGTGTCGCCGTCGCGGACGAGCTCGGCCACGGCGTCGCGCATCGTGGCGACCTTCGAGCTCACCGTGCAGCCTCCCTCCGGTCTCGTCGTGATCCGGCGCCGCGAGCGTGAACGCGCGGAACCATGTCGCGCACGCGGGATCCTGTCGCGGTGCCGGCCACGGTGCCGATCCTACCCCGCCTCGCCGAAGTCCTCGCGGATCGTGCCGGCATCGCTGGCGGCCTCGACCTCGCCGACGTCTGCCGCCCGGTGGGCCGCGACGTGGGCGACGGACTCGCTGAAGATCCGGACGGCGGTCTCCATCTCATCGGCGGTCACGACGAGCGGCGGGGACATCCGGACGCAGTCGTCGCCGGCCTCGAGGACGAGGAGCCCGCGCTCGAAGGCCTGCATCGTGACCGCTTCGGCGGTGTCGCCGGAGTCGAACTGGATCCCGATCATCAGGCCCTTGCCGCGGACGTCGCGGACCAGGGCCGGGTACCGCTCGACGAGCGGACGAAGGCCGTCCTGCGCCTGCTCGCCGCGCTCCGCGGCGTTGTCGATCAGGCCCTCCTCGAGGAGGTCGATCGTCTCCATGAGCGCCGCGAGGGCCACGGGATTCCCCCCGTACGTGGATCCGTGTGAGCCCGAGCTCCAGGTCATGACCTCGGTCTTCGCGATCATCGCGCCGATCGGCATCCCCGAGGCGATCCCCTTCGCGGTGAGGAGGATGTCCGGCTCGACGCCCCAGTGCTCGATTGCCCACATCTTCCCCGAGCGCCCGGCGCCCGACTGGACCTCGTCGGCGACGAGGAGGATCCCGTGGCGGTCGCAGATCTCGCGGAGGCGCGGCAAGAACGCCGCGTCGGGGACGACGTAGCCGCCCTCGCCCTGGATCGGCTCGACGACGACGGCGGCGAACTCGTTCGCGGGCATCAGGCGCCGAAAGACCCGCTGCTCGAGCTCGTCGAGGCCCTCGCTGCCGAACGGCACGTGGTAGACGCCGGGCAGGAGCGGGCCGAAGTGGGCGTGGTACTTGGCCTTGCTCGCGGTCAGGCTCAGGGCGCCCATCGTCCGGCCGTGAAAGGCGCCGACGAACGCGACGAGGTTCGGGCGGCCGGTGCGGTAGCGGGCGAGCTTGAGTCCGGCCTCGACGGCCTCGGCGCCGGAGTTCCCGATGAGGACGCGGTTGGGGCCCTTCATCGGGGCGATCTTCGCGAGTCGCTCGGCGGCGTGGGCGTAGATCGGCAGGTAGAAGTCCGAGGCGCTGAAGTGGATCAGCTCGGCAGCCTGGCGGGCGATCGCGGCGCTGACACGGGGATGGGCGTGGCCCGTCGAGTTGACGGCGATGCCGGCAGCGAAGTCCAGGAACAGGTTGCCGTCGATGTCCTCGACGGTGCAGCCCTCGCCCCGGATGGGGACGATCGGGTAGGCACGCGGAAGGCTGGGACTGGTCCAGGCGTGGTCGAACTCGATGTGGGCGCGGGCCTTCGGGCCCGGCAGCTCGGTCACGATGTTCGGCGCGGTTCGCGCGAGGACCTGCGAGCTCACGGGGGCCTCCTTTGGCCAGCCTTCGGTCAGCGCCAACGCACGGACACGTGCAACGGGCGCATACGGTTTATGCAGAGTGGATAGCCCGAGTATAGCGGAGCAGCCGGCGGCCACGGGGCGCCTCCGCGCAGGCGAGTCGGGGTCCACATCATGGGG
>JBBSAS010000449.1:0-1834 GCA_038252055.1 Candidatus Limnocylindrales bacterium | reverse complement strand
GCGGTCCTATCGGCTGCCGCCGAGGCGTCGGCGGGCCTCGCGGGGGCGGTGCTCGTAGCGTCGCTGCTGACGGCCATCTATGCGGGCAGGTTCGTCCTGCTCGCGTTCGGCCCCGGAAGCGGCCAGCGGGCCGTTCGGCGTCCGGGGCGGATCGAGATCGCGTCCCTCGCCGTGCTGGCGGTTGCCACGGTCACGCTGTCGGGCCTGTGGCTGCCCGCGGCGGCTCGTCTTGTCGAGGATCTCGGTGGCAGTGTGCTGCCTCCGAGGTCATCCTGGGAGCTCGTCGCCTCGCTGGCCGTGGTCGTGGCCGGGGGTCTCGTCGTCGTCGCCCTCGATCGGCGCGGGAAGTTGCCCGATGCCTTGCCCCCTGTGCTGCGGCGCGAGTGGATCACGGACTGGCTCGCGCTGCCGCTCCTGCAGAGGCGCCTGGTGGTGGAGCCGACCCTCGCGCTCGCCTCTGCACTCGCGCGTGCCGACGACCGTGTCATCGATGCGGGCGTCCGGGCGACGGGTCGCGTGGCCGTCGTCGTGTCCGGGCTCACCGCACGGCTTCTGGACGCCTCCATCGACGGCGCCGTCATGTCCCTCGCCTCCTCGGCGATCACCGTGGCCGGTGCCTCGCGCTGGACCGACGACACGGTCGTCGACGGCGCCGTCGAGGCGACGGGCCGGGGGCTGGGTCGTGCCGGCCATGAGAGCCGGCGGCTGCAGACCGGCCTCACCCACCAGTACTTCGTCATCGGCGCCGTGGGGCTCGTCGCGATCGCGGCGATCCTGGTCGCGGGCCGATGAGACCGATGACTCCAGGAGCGCCACTGTGCTGACCGCCGCCATCTTCGTGCCCATCCTTGCCGCCGCTCTCATGGCCCTGCTGCCACGGGACCGGGGCCTGGGCGCGCAACCCCGGCGCCTCATGGTTCTCTCGACGGTGATTGCGGCGGTCCCCTTGGCGATCCTCGCCGTCGCGTGGCTCGGGTTCGGCCGCACGGGCGGGTTCGAGCAGGTCGAGTCGATGGACTGGATCCCGTCGCTGGGTGTCGCGTACCGCGTCGGGATCGATGGCCTGTCGCTGCCGCTGGCGGCGATGACGGCCCTCCTCTTCGTCGTCGCTGTGCTCTACCCCGTCGACCTTCGGGGCCGGCCCGTCGCCTACTTCGCCCTGCTGCTGTTCCTCGAGGGCGCCTCGATCGGGTTGTTCCTCGCCCTCGACCTGTTCCTGTTCTTCGTGTTCTGGGACGTGTCGCTCGTCGCGATGTACTTCCTGATCGGCGCATGGGGCCACGGCGATGCGCAGCGATCCGCCCTGAAGTTCTTCCTGTACACGTTCGCCGGCTCGCTGCCCCTGCTGCTGGCCATCCTCGGGCTCTACCTTGCGACCGAGCCACGCACCTTTGACATGGCGGAGATCATTCGCCAGCAGCCACTCGCGGGCGCGGGCCTCTACGGCCTCCTGGTGTTCGCGGGCTTCTTCATCGGCTTCGCCATTAAGACGCCGATCGTGCCGTTCCACACCTGGCTCCCTCCGGCCCACGTCGATGCCCCCGGGCCGGCCTCCGCAATCCTCGCCGGCGTCCTCCTCAAGATGGGCACCTACGGATTCGTGCGGATCCTTATGAGCATGCTGCCCGATGTCTGGGCACAGCTTGCCCTTCCGATCGCGATCCTGGCGGCGATCTCGATCCTCTACGGCGCTCTGGTCGCGCTCGCCCAGACGAACCTCAAGCGCCTGATCGCGTACACCAGCGTCAATCACATGGGATACGTGATGCTCGGCCTGGCAGCGGCGGGCGCAGCGGTCACCGGCCAGGAAGCGGCCCAGGCCATCGCGCTCACG
>JBBSAS010000448.1:0-1837 GCA_038252055.1 Candidatus Limnocylindrales bacterium | reverse complement strand
GGGTTCGGCTTCGACCGGACCTTCCAGCTCTTCGCCTTCGCCGCCTTCGCCCTGGCCTTCGCGGTCAAGGTCCCGATGTTCCCGTTCCACACCTGGCTCCCCGACGCGCATGTGGAGGCTCCGACGGCAGGCTCGGTGATCCTTGCGGGCGTTCTCCTCAAGCTCGGCGCCTACGGCTTCATCCGCTTCGCGCTGCCCCTCTTCCCGGAGGGAGCCCACGCCTTCGCCCCCCTGATGATCGCCCTCTCGGTGATCGCGATCCTCTACGGCGCGGTCGTGGCCCTCGTCCAGCCCGACCTCAAGAAGGTCGTCGCCTACAGCTCGGTGACCCACATGGGCTTCGTGACCCTGGGGATCTTCATCTTCTCGGAGCAGGGCCTCCAGGGCGCGATCCTCCAGATGGTGAACCACGGAATCATCACCGGCGCGCTCTTCCTCCTCGTCGGGGCGATCTACGAGCGGACCCACGACCGGACGCTCGCGAAGATGGGGGGGCTCGGGGCTCCCATGCCCGTCTATGCGGCGGCGTTCGGCTTCTTCGTCTTCGCCTCGGCCGGGCTTCCCGGCCTGGCCGGCTTCGTCGGTGAGTTCCTCGTCTTCCAGGGCACCTTCGCGTTCAGCCCGTACACGGCCGCGGCGATCGCGTTCGTGATGATCCTCGCGGCCGCCTACCTGCTCTGGATGCAGCAGCGGATGCTCTTCGGGGAGCTCTCGGATTTCCTCCGCGGCCTCGGAGACCACCTGACCGACATGCGGCCGGTGGAAGTCCTCACCCTCGCTCCGCTCGGGGCCCTGACCCTCGTCCTCGGGCTCTTCCCGAACATCATGCTCGACCTCGTGAGCGGATCGGTGAAGGCGGTCCTCGCGGCCGTGGACCCGTCGCTCGCGACGGCGGTCGGACGATGACGGGGAGCCACCGATGACCACTGCCGAGCTCGCCGTCATCGTCCCGTTCGTGGCCGCCGTCCTCACCGCGATCGCGGTGATCGTGGCCGACCTCGTCAGCCCGGGCCGGCGGGGTGTCGCGGAGGGGGTCAGCCTCCTCGGCCTCGGGGTCGTGGCCGCGCTCGTCGCCTGGGCCGGGACCGCGCCCGGGACCGCTTTCGCCGGCTCGTACCGGGTGGACGACCTCACGACGTTCCTCGACTTCGTCTTCGTCGCGATCGCCGCGCTCACGATGCTCTTCGCCCCGGCCTACCTGGTCCGGCGGGGACTTCCCGTCGCCGAGTTCGCGGCGCTCCTCGCCTTCGCCGTGTCGGGGGCGATGCTCATCGCCGGCTCCGCCGACCTGCTCGTCCTCTTCCTCGGGCTCGAGCTCATGGTGATCCCGGGCTACCTGCTCGTCGGCTTCCACAAGCGGGACGCCCTCTCGACCGAGGGCGCGATCAAGTACTTCCTCCTCGGCTCCTTCTCGAGCGCGATCTTCCTCTTCGGCCTCGCCTACGTCTGGGGGATCGCCGGCTCGACGCGGATCGCCGAGGTCGCCGCGGTCCTCGGCCGGATCGTCGAGGGAGAGGCGACGCTCTCGCCGGGGCTCGCCGTCGGCCTGGCCTTCCTGACCACCGGCGTCGCCTTCAAGATCGCCGCCGTCCCGTTCCACTACTGGACGCCCGACGCCTACCAGGGCTCGCCGACGCCGGTCACGGGCTATCTCTCGGTGGGGCCGAAGATCGGCGCCTTCGCCCTCATCCTCCGCGTCTTCATCGAGGCGCTCGGACCCCTCCGCGACGAGTGGCTGCTCGTCGTCTTCGTCCTCGCGGCGTTCACGATGACGCTCGGCAACCTCGTGGCCCTCACCCAGGACAACGTGAAGCGGATGCTGGCCTACTCCTCGATC
>JBBSAS010000447.1:0-1839 GCA_038252055.1 Candidatus Limnocylindrales bacterium | reverse complement strand
TTGAGCTCGCGGGCGGAGGCGAGGTCGCGGCCGAACGGCTTCTCGACGATGATCCGCGCCCCCTCGGCGCAGCCCGAGGCCTGGAGGTTGGCGACCACCGTGCCGAAGAGCGCCGGTGGAACCGCCAGGTAGTGGAGCGGGTGGCGGGCCCCTCCGATCTCGCGGCGAAGAGCGTGGAACGTCTCGAGGTCGTCGTCGGAGCCCTTGACGTAGCGGAGGCGCCCGAGGAGCGTCCGGGTTGCCGCCTCGTGCGCGAACCCGTGCTCGCGGAGGCTGCTCCGGGCGCGCTCCCGGAGGCTGTCCAGGTCGCCCGAGCGGGCCACGCCGATGATCGGCAGGTCGAGGCCCTCGTCGCGAACGAGTGCCGCGAGCGCCGGGAACACCTGCTTGTACGCCAGGTCACCGGTGGCGCCGAAGAAGACGAAGGTGTCGGAGCGCTCCGTCTCGCCGGCGGGAGGCCCGTCGGCAGGCTGCCCGGCGGGCATGCCCCTATTCCTTTCGCTCGTGGTGCCCGCCGAAGCCGAAGCGCATCGCCGAGAGGACGCGGTCGGCGAAGTCCGCCTCGCCGCGCGACGAGAAGCGCTCGTAGAGCGCGGTCGTCAGGACCGGCGCCGGCGCCGAGACGTCGATCGCCGCGATACTCGTCCAGCGTCCCTCGCCGGAATCCGAGACCCGGCCCTCGAACGCGGAGAGGTCGCCGTTGCGCTGGAAGGCTTCCGCGGTCAGGTCGAGCAGCCAGGAGGCCACGACGCTGCCGCGCCGCCAGACCTCGGTCACGGCCGGGAGGTCGAGCTGGTACTGGTAGAGCTCTGGGTCGCGAAGGGGCGTCACCTCGGCGCTCACCTCGCGCTGGCGCAGACCCTCGTCGGCGTGCTTGAGGATGTTCAGACCCTCGGCGTAGGCGGCCATGATCCCGTATTCGATGCCGTTGTGGACCATCTTCACGAAGTGCCCGGCGCCGCTCGGCCCGCAGCGGAGGTAGCCGTTCTCGGCCGCGTCCGGCTCGCCCGTCCGGCCCGGCGTCCGGGGTGCAGCGTCCACGCCCGGGGCGAGGGCGCGGAGGATCGGATCGAGCCGCTCAACCGCCCCGACCGGACCGCCGATCATCAGGCAGTAACCGCGCTCCAGGCCCGCCACGCCGCCGCTGGTCCCGACGTCGAGGTAGTGGATCCCCTTCGCCGCCAGCTCCTTCGAGCGGCGGATGTCGTCGACGTAGTAGGAGTTGCCGCCGTCCACGACGACGTCGTCGGCGCCGAGCAGCGGCATGATCGCGTCGAGGGTGGCGTCGACCGAGGCGGCCGGCACCATGAGCCAGAGCACGCGCGGCGCCGCGAGCTTCCCGACGAGATCCTCCAGCGAGGTCGCCCCGGCCGAGATCGCGCCGTCGGCGACGAGCCCGTCCACGGTTTCGGAGTGGCGCGCGTAGCCGACGACGCTGTGGCCCGCCCGCAGCCAGCGGCGCGACATGTTGGCGCCCATCCTGCCCAGCCCGACCAATCCGATCTGCATTGTCGTTCCTTTCCGTCGTGGTGTCATGGCATGGTTGGCGCCGCTGCGCCCGGGCGCCGGTCGCTCGGGCGACCCCGGGGTCGGGGTCACGCTCGACTCATGATGGCTCGCGCCGACGAAGATCGCAGAATGGGGCTTCAGCCGGGGCCGGGGTACCAGCGACCCCCGCGCATGACCCGCCGCACGCGCAGGTCGTCGTCGAGCTCCACGAGGTCCGCCCGGAGGCCCGGCTCGAGCCGACCGCGGTCGGTCACCCCGAGGAGGGCGAGCGGATCGCGGGTGGCCGCCGCCACGGCGCGAGGGAGAGGGACGCCGGCCCGGGCAAGGTTC
>JBBSAS010000446.1:0-1844 GCA_038252055.1 Candidatus Limnocylindrales bacterium | reverse complement strand
GCCGAGCCAGGCGAGGACCCGGGCGCCGGCGATCTCGTCGATCGGTGCCGGCTCGAGGCCCATCCCGGTGAAGAACGGCGGGTTCGCGACGTAGGTCGAGGCCGGGTCCCAGGCATAGCGGTCGCCGTCGGGGACCGGGAGCGCCCGCCAGCGTTCGTCGCCCTCAAAGACCGAGGCGTAGGTCGTCCGGAAGAGATCACCGTCGATCGCCCCAGCGATCGCGGCCCGGATCTCCTCGCCGGTCGGCCAGAGGTCGGCCAGGTAGACCGGCCGGGCGTCATCGCCGATGCCGAGGGGCTCGCGCGAGAGGTCGCGGTCGATCGTCCCGGCGAGGGCGAAGGCCACGACGAGGGGCGGCGAGGCGAGGTAGCTCGCCCGGGCAAGGGGGTGGATCCGCCCCTCGAAGTTGCGGTTGCCCGAGAGGACGGCGGCCGCGACGAGCTCGCCCTCCTCGATCTGTGCCGCCACCGCCTCGTCGAGCGGCCCGGAGTTGCCGATGCACGTCGTGCACCCGTAGCCGGCCAGGGCGAAGCCGAGGGTGGCCAGCGGCTCGAGGAGCCCGGCCCGCTCGAGGTAGGCGGTCACGGCCTTGGAGCCAGGGGCGAGCGACGTCTTGACCGTTGACGGCACCCGCAGCCCACGCGCGACGGCGTTGCGGGCGAGGATACCGGCCCCGATCATCACCGTCGGATTCGAGGTGTTCGTGCAGGATGTGATCGCGGCGATGACGACCGAGCCGTGGCGGACCTCGCCGGGGGCCGCGGCGGCCAGCCCGGCGGCGGGGACACGGCCACCGTCGGAGGCTCGTCGGGAGGCTGCCCCGCCGTCGCGCGCCTCTTCGGCCGGCTCATCGTCGCCGGGCGGGAGGAGGCCCGGGTAGGCGGCCTCGAAGCTGGCCCGGGTCGCGGGGAGCGGAACGCGGTCCTGCGGCCGCCGCGGGCCGGCCAGGCTCGGCTCGACCGTGCCCAGGTCAAGCTCGACGGCGTCGTCGAAGTCGATCGCCGCGCCAGGCTCGCGCCAGAGCCCCTGCTCCTTCGCGTAGCGTTCCACGAGATCCACGAGCGCGTCCGGGCGCCCGGTCAGGCGGAGGTAGGCGAGGGTCTCCTCGTCGATCGGGAAGAGGGTGGCGGTCGCCCCGAACTCGGGGCTCATGTTGCTGATCGTGGCCCGGTCGGGGAGGGCCAGCCCGGCCAGTCCGTCGCCGCTGAACTCGACGAACGAGCCGACGACCCCGAGGGCCCGCAGCCGCTCCGTCACGACGAGGACCAGGTCCGTGGCGGTCGCGCCGCGCGGCAGCTCCCCGGCCAGGCGGACGCCGACGACGCGGGGCATCGGCTGGTAGAGCGGCTGGCCGAGGAGGACGGCCTCCGCCTCGATCCCGCCGACGCCGTAGCCGAGGACGCCGAGGGCGTTGATCATCGTCGTGTGGGAGTCGGTCCCCACGAGGGTGTCGGGGAAGGCGACGGGCCCGCCGTCCATCTCGGCGGTCGCCACGACCGTGGCGAGGAACTCGAGGTTGACCTGGTGCACGATCCCGGTGCCGGGCGGGACGACCCGCAGGCCCCGGAAGGCCCGCTGGGCCCAGCGCAGGAGCTGGTAGCGCTCGCCGTTGCGCTCGTACTCGCGGGCGACGTTGAAGGCGAACGCGTCGGCGGTCCCGAAGCGGTCCACCTGGACGGAGTGGTCGATGACGAGGTCCGCGGGCACGAGGGGGTTGACCAGGGCAGGGTCGCCGCCGAGCGCGGCCATCGCGTCGCGCATCGCGGCGAGGTCCACCACCGCGGGGACGCCGGTGAAGTCCTGGAGGATCACCCGGGCCGGCAGGAACGGGATCTCGGCGCTGG
>JBBSAS010000445.1:0-1857 GCA_038252055.1 Candidatus Limnocylindrales bacterium | reverse complement strand
GTTGTTCATCTCGGTCACCGAGAAGCCGCTCTGGCCGCCGGTGATGATCCCGTCACCGCCGGTGATCGGGCTCTGGATGACGGGCGCGGAGACGACGCTCCCGTCGAGGACGATCGCGAAGAAGTTGCCGACGTTCGCCGTGGTGTAGTCGGCGAAGAGCTTCGCCCCCTGGTCCTTCAGGCGGAAGCCAACCGCCCGCTGGCCCGTCGAATCCTGGCTCGCGAAGGCCTGGTCCACCTGGTCGCCCGCGAAGAGGGGCGTCTCCACGGTCGGGAGCGGCTGTCCCTGGGCGGCATCGGCGAGCGGCGCCGAGCCGGTGCCGTACGTCTCGGGAGGCAGGGGGATGAAGTCGAGGCGGCCCGTCTGGCCGAGGAGCCGGCGAATCGGGTCAGGGTCGTTGACACCGGGCAGCTCGACGACGATCCGGTCCACGCCCTGGGTCTGGACGACGGGCTCGACGACGCCGGTGGAGTTGACGCGGTTCTCGACGATCGTCTTGATCGTCGCCATCGACCCGGCATCGGGAACCTTGTCGCCGACCGGCAGGGCCCGGTACTCGACCTGGAGCCCACCGACGAGGTCGAGGCCGAGCTTCGTCTCCACGGGACGGCTCCCGCCGTCGGGTCCTCCCGGAAGCGCCAGGCCGGGCCAGAAGTTGACGACGAGCGCGATCGCAAGGACGCCGAGGATGAGGAAGGGGGTGAATCGACGCATCGGCCGGGGATGCTACCACCGTTGACACCCCACCGTCGGCCCTTGGGTCGGGCGCCCGCGCCCCGACCGCGCTTCCCCTATCCAGACTCGAGGTGGGCCTTGATCCTGCCGGCGAGGAGCGGGCCGATCCCGGGAACGGCGGCGACCTGCTCGACGGGCGCCTCGCGAACGCGTTTCGCCGACCCGAACGTGCGCAGGAGCGCTCGGCGTCGCGCCGGCCCGATGCCGGGCAGGTCGTCGAAGGCGCTCCTGACGGCGCTCTTGCGGCGCAGCTCGCGGTGGTAGGTGATCGCGAACCGATGGGCCTCGTCGCGCAGCCGTTGCACGAGGTAGAGGGCCGGCGAGGTCGGCGGAAGGACCACCGGTTCCTCGCGCCCCGGCAGGAAGAGCTCCTCGCGCTCCTTGGCGAGGCCGGCAATCGGGATCTCGGTGAGGCCGAGCTCCTCGAGGACGGCGCGGTCGGCGCTGAGCTGGCCCCGGCCGCCGTCGATGAGCAGGAGATCGGGCAGCTCCCAGCGGAGCTCTTCCGCGCTCCCCTCCTCACCCGCCTTCACCCGGTGCAGCCGGCGCCGGAGCATCTCCGCGTGGGCAGCGAAGTCGTCCTGGCCCGCGACACTCTTGATCCGGAATCGCCGGTACGCCCCACTGCGCGGCTTCCCGTCCTCGAAGACGACCATGCTCCCGACCGTCTCGCGGCCCTGGATCGTGGAGATGTCGTAGCACTCGATCCGGTGCGGCGGTCCCGGGAGCCCGAGCGCCGCCGCGAGCTCCTCGAGGGCGACGAGCGTCTTGCCCTCGTCGGCGAGCCAGCGGGCCTGCTCGCGCGCGAGGAAGTCGGCGGCATTGCGGGAGGCGAGGTCGAGCAGTCGCCGCTTCTCGCCCCGCACCGGCACCTGGAGCCGCACGGCCCCGCCGCGCCGTTCCGCGAGCAGGGCCGCGAGGTCGTCGGCATCGGCGGGCGTCACCGGTCCCAGGACGGCCGGCGGGAGCGAGGTGGAGCGAGTGTAGTACTGGAGGATGAAGCCCGCGAGCACCTCGTCGTCCGGCGGATCGCCGGGCGTCTCGAGAGCATAGACGTCGCGCCCCACGAGCTTGCCGGCCCGGATCGCGAAGACCTGCACGGCAGCCTGGGGACCCGAGCGG
>JBBSAS010000444.1:0-1864 GCA_038252055.1 Candidatus Limnocylindrales bacterium | reverse complement strand
GCCGGTCCCGACCTACGTCCAGAAGCCGGAGCCGTACCCTGCGAGGAGGAGGATGAGCGTGATCGCCCCGAGCGCGAGCCAGAAGAGGACGGCCACCCACGTCCGGGTCGGGTTCATCTCCGGGTTGGCGAGCCGGGGCACGTTCCAGCGGGGCGACTCGAGCTGGTCCCGCCAGTCCGTCGGAGTCTCGGTCTGGGGCTCGAGGCCGCCGTCGCCGTCGGGCCGGTGGAGTTGGAGCGTCATGCCTCGGCCCCGTCATCCCAGAGGAGCATCTCCTGTGTGAGCGTCACCTCCGAGGAGAAGAGCGCGCCCACCGACTCGCCGCGGTGGATCCGCCGGATCGCCTCACCGATGAGCGGGGCGACCGAGAGTCGCGTGATCTGGGGCAGGCGCTTCTCGGCGGGCAACGGGATCGAATCCGTCAGGACCACCTCGCGCAGCCCCGACGTGGCGATCCGCTCGACGGCCGGGTCGGAGAGGATCCCGTGCGTGGCGCAGGCGTAGATCTCCTCGACCCCCTCGCGCTGGAGCGCATGGACGATCTCGAGGAGGGTGCCCCCGGTGTCGATCTCGTCGTCCACGATGATCGCGCGCCGGTCGCGGACCTCGCCGATCACGTTCATGAGCTCGGCCCGGTCAAGGTTGCCCACCCGCCGCTTCTCGATGATCGCGAGCGGCGCGTCGAGGAGCTCGGCGAACGTCCGGGCCCGTTTCGCGAAGCCGAGGTCGGTGACGACCACGAGGTCCTGGAGCTGCTTCTGGCGGAAGTAGTTCGAGATGAGGTGGACGGCGGTCAGCTCATCCACCGGGATGTTGAAGAAGCCCTGGATCTGGCCCTGGTGGAGGTCCATCGTGAGGACCCGGTCCGCGCCGGCCACGGTGATCATGTCGGCCACGAGCCGGGCCGTGATCGGGACGCGCGGCTGGTCCTTCTTGTCCGACCGCCCGTAGGCGTAGTACGGGACGACCGCCGTGATCCGCCCGGCGCTCGCCCGCTTGAAGGCGTCGATCATGATCAGGAGCTCCATGATCGACTGGTTCACGGGGCGGCAGGTCGGCTGGACAAGGAAGACGTCCTTCTCGCGGACGTTGTCGAGGATCTTCACGAAGATGTTCTCGTTGGCGAACGAGAAGACCTCGGCTCGGCCGAGCGGCGTGCCGAGGTAGCGGGAGATCTTCCGCGCAAGGCCGAGGTTGGCGTTGCCCGAGTAGACGTCGAACGAGTCGGAGTACACGGACGCTTCCCCTGCCTCGAACCCCCTCACGAGGCCGGGTCGCTCCCTGCGGGCGGGCCTGCGTCGGGGAGGTCATTGTCGCCGATGCCCTCGCGGTCTGCCAGCCCCTCGCTGAACGCGGCGATCCCCACGACGCGGTCCTCGCCGTTGAGGCGCATCGTGATCACGCCGCGGGCGCCCGAGGAGTAGCGGTTGATCGTGTTCGTCTGGGTCCGGACCACCTGGCCGGCGGCGCTGATCAGCATCAGCTCGTCGTCGGCCTCGGTCACCTGTTGGACGGCGGCGACCCGCCCCGTCTTCCGGCCCTCGAGCGGGATGAGCATCACGCCCTGGCCGCCGCGGTGCTTGCGCCGGAACTCCGAGAGCGCCACCCGCTTTCCGTAGCCGGTCTCGGTGAGGACGAGCAGGTCACGGCCGGGCTCGACGACGCTCATCGAGACGACCTCGTCGCCGGCCCGCGCGAGGCGGATCCCGATGACCCCGGCCGCGTCGCGACCCATCGCCCGGACCTCCGTCTCGGCGAAGCGGGCGAGCTTCCCGAGGGCGGTCGCGATGATCACGTCGTCCTCGCCCGTGGCCACGTCCACCCAGGCCAGCTCGTCGCCGTCGGCGAGGGTGATCGCCCGGAT
>JBBSAS010000443.1:0-1872 GCA_038252055.1 Candidatus Limnocylindrales bacterium | reverse complement strand
GGTGGACGTCGAGGCCGTGCGACGGGCGATCGAGCTCTCGGCGACGAAGTACTGCTCGGTCTCGGCCGGCCTCGCGACGGGAATCACGGAGCTCCACCACCGCTTCCGGGTGATCTCGCCCGCAGGGGCCGCGCCGGTCGAGGGCGAGGCGGTAGTCACCGGCCCTGGCCAGGAGCTCCCCCCGGACACCGAATAGGCGGGGTCCCAACGGCGGGGATCAGGTCGATCTGCGGAACCGGCCGCGTCCCCCCGGACCTGCCGAGTCCGCGGATCGGCCGGGACGCACCAGGTGGCGCGACCTACGCGGGCGAGAGCGCGGCTCCGTCTGCTGCAGTCGCTTGCATGACTATGCGGGGCTGTGTATAGTCATGCGCGGATGAGCACCCCGGCGATCCGGCACGACCGGACAGACGATCACTCCCCCACGCGGCCGTCCGTGAGCGGCCCGTCGCACCCCGCCACGCCGGCGGCGGTGCCCGCGCGCCCGTGAGCGCGGCAACGGGAAGGTCCGTCCAGGTCGCGCCGGAGCGCCGGACCGTGCCGGTCCCGCGCGGGCCCCACGGTGCTGCGGGCGACGACGCCGACGGACACGTCCGCGTCGCGATCGTCGGGGCCACCGGGTACGTCGGCGCGGAGCTCGTCCGGCTCCTGACCCGCCATCCTCACGTCGAGATCGTGGGCCTGGTGGGGCGCGGCCGCAGCCACGAGCCGATCGGGGGAACCCACATCCACCTCGACCGGACCGGCCTCCACGTGGACGCGACCGTCCCGGACGCGGACGCGATCTTCCTCGCCCTCCCGCACGGTGCGGCCGCCGAGATCGTCCCCGACCTCACGGCGACCGGCGCGGCGGTCATCGACCTGGGGCCGGATTTCCGGCTCCGCGACGCGGCCGATTACCCCCGTTGGTACGGCTTCGAGCACCCGCGGGTCGATCTCCTCGCCAGCGCCGTCTACGGCCTCCCGGAGCTCCATCGGGCCAGGCTCGCGGCACTCCGCGCCGAAGCGCAGGCGATCGTCGGTGTCCCCGGCTGCTATCCCACCGCGACGATCCTCGCCCTCGCCCCGCTCGCCCGGGCCGGGCTGATCGCCGACCTCGTCGTCGACGCGAAGTCCGGTGTCTCGGGGGCCGGTCGCGAACCGAAGCAGGACCTCATGTTCGGCGAGGTCAACGAGAGCGTGAGGGCGTACGGCATCGGGGGCCACCGTCACGTCGCCGAGATCGAGCAGGAGCTCGGCTCCCTCGCGCGAGGCATGCCCGACGCGCGCGAGGCGCCCGACGATGGCGCCGCGGGCGAGGGAGCCGCGGGCGATGGCGCCGCCGGCGATGGCCGCACGAACCCCGGCGTGCGCGGCGTCGACTTCCTCCCCCATCTCGTGCCGATGACGCGGGGGATCCTGTCCGCCTGCCACGTCCGGCCCACCCGACCGGTCGGTCAGCGCGAGCTCGACGAACTCTACGAGGACGCGTACGCGGACGAGCCGTTCGTCCACCTCGTCACCCAGCCGCCCGCGACGAAGCACGTCCTCGGCAGCAACGCCTGCCGGGTCCACGTCCGCGCCGACGAACGGACCGGGCGGATCCTGGCGATCGGCGTGATCGACAACCTCGTGAAGGGCGCGGCGGGCCAGGCGATCCAGGCCTTCAACCTCGTCCACGGCCTCCCCGAGGCCGCCGGCCTCGAACAGCTGCCGCTCGCGCCGTAGGCCACCCGATGGCGACCCACCCCTCCCCCGCAACGCAGCTCCTCGCGCCCCTTCCCGATCCCCTGCCCCGGGCCGAGGAGCGAGCGGAGCTGCCGGCCGGTTTTGCCGCGGGCGCCACCACCGCCGGGATCAAGGCCAGCGGTCGCCCCGACCTCGTCGTGATCC
>JBBSAS010000442.1:0-1878 GCA_038252055.1 Candidatus Limnocylindrales bacterium | reverse complement strand
GTCCTCCGGCCGATCGCCGAACATCGTGCGACCGCGTTCGAAGGTCAGCGTCGCGACGACCGGCAGCGATGGCGCCGCCTCCCGCGCTCCCTCCACGGCGGCGCGGGCCTCCGCGAGGTCGGCCATCGTCTCGACCCACAGCAGGTCGACGCCCGCCGCGGCGAGCGCGGCTGCCTGCTCCGCGTAGGCGGCCCGTGCGGCGCCCGGCTCGAGCTCCCCGTACGGCGCGAGGATCGCTCCCGTCGGCCCCATCGACCCCGCCACAAGGACGTCGCCGGGCGCCGGGGATCGGTCGGACCGCGCGATCACCGAGCGGGTGATCGAAGACCGGACGATCCCGACCGCCGCGCGGCAGACGTCGGCGGTCCGGCCCACGGCCGGGCCATCCCGGAGCCGGAGCGCGTTCGCCCCGAACGTGCAGGCGAGGACGATCCGTGCGCCGGCGGCCAGGTGCGCCGCGTGGACCGCACCCACCGCGGCGGCGCCCTCCGGGGCCAGGAGCCAGGCCTCCGGCGACATCCCGGCCGGCAGGCCGGCGTCGATGAGCGCGGTGCCCATCGCGCCGTCGGCGGGAACCGGGCCGCCGGACAGGAGGACCGCCAGGGGTCCGTCGTCTCGTGCCGCCTTGCCGCCCATCTCGAACCCTCCTCCGCGAACCTCCTGAACCCGCGACATCATCGCGCACTCGGCGGTCGGAAGAGTGCACCCGCGGCGGCGGCTCGGTGGCGCGAGCGTTGCGATTGGACACGCGCGGCGGCTGGGGCACAATGGACGGATGAGCGAACCGCGCGTCGAACCGGCCCGGGCCGCCCCCGCGCCGGCGGGCAACGTCCACGCAACCCCGGCCTCCGCGCCGGGCGACGAGATCCAGCCAACCCCGGCCCAGGGCGCCCCGGCTCCCGGCGCCGAGGCCCATCCCACGAGGGTCGCCGTCGTCGGGACCGGCGCAGTCGGCTCGACCTTCGCCTTCAGCCTGCTCCTCTCCGGCCTCGCGGCCGAGATCGTCCTCGTGGACGCGAACGCCCGCAAGGCGGAGGGCGAGGCGATGGACCTCATGCACGCGGTCCCCTTCGCCCAGAACACCCGCATCTGGGCAGGCTCGATCGACTACTGTCGGGGCGCTGCGATCACCGTGATCGCTGCCGGGGTCGGCCAGAAGCCGGGCGAGTCGCGGCTCGACCTGCTGCGCAAGAACGTGGCGATTTTCCGCGAGATCGTGCCCGCGGTCGCGGCCGCGAACCCGGACGGGATCATCCTCGTCGCCACGAACCCGGTGGACGTCCTCGCGTACCTCACCTTCCGGACCTCGGGCCTGCCGTCAAGCCGGGTGATCGGCTCGGGCACGATCCTCGACACCGCCCGTTTCCGAGCCCTGCTGGCCGAGCGGTACGGCGTCGACCCGCGCTCGGTCCACGCCTACATCGCGGGCGAGCACGGCGACACGGAGGTACCGGTCTGGTCGTCGGCCAACATCGCGGGGATGCCCCTGGCCGACTTCGCCACGGCGAACGGGATGGGCCACGATCCCGCCGAGCTCGAGGCGATCTTCGCGGCGACGCGCGACGCGGCCTACCAGATCATCGAGCGCAAGGGCGCCACGTTCTACGCCGTCGCCGCGGGGCTGCTGCGGATCGTCGAGGCGATCCTGCGCGACCAGTCCACGGTCCTCTCGGTCAGCTCCCTGATCTGCGACTACTACGGGATCGACGACGTCTACCTCTCGGTGCCGACGGTTCTCGGACGCGGGGGCGTGGAGCGGACGCTGCGACTCGCCCTCTCAGCGGACGAGGCCTCGGGCCTCCGCCGCTCGGCGGAGCTGCTCACCGAGACGATCCGGACCCTGGGCCTCGACGAGGCGTAGGGATCGCGGCCGCGCCG
>JBBSAS010000441.1:0-1889 GCA_038252055.1 Candidatus Limnocylindrales bacterium | reverse complement strand
GGCGATGCGGTGGACGGCGTTGACGCAGGCGACCGAGCAGCCGCGGCCATCGCGATCGTTGACGCCCGAGAAGTGGTACCAGGATCGCGCGCCGACGGGGTCGGTGGCGGGTTCGCGGGTCGTCAGCCGGCACCCGCAGGCCTCACAGACGACCGTCTCTCGGCTGACCCGCTTCGCGGTCGCGACACGGGGGCTGGTTCCGCGGCTGAAGGCCGGGCGGCTGATGTCGAGGGCGGTCATGGATCGCCTCCTGCTCGTTCGGGGCGGTGAGAACGGGGTGACGCGACGGGTGTCGCGGGGACGCCACCCCGAGGCTTGCACCGTACGCACGGCGGGCGCCGCGGTCAGTACCGTCCGGGGCACGCTTCCGTTTCGGTTCCGTTGCCAGCCGCGGTGCCGCCCGCTGTGTCAACCGCCGTGCCTGCGCGCTGTGCCAGCTGCCGTGCCAGCGCGCTGTGGCGGCGTCCGAGCCGGAGCTCCCGCGCGGATCCTCGGCGATCAGGCCGCGTAGCCTCTCAGGCTCCGTAGCCCGCCGGATGGGCCTGTCGCCAGGCCCATGCCGAGCCGACGATCGGCGCGAGGTCGCGGTGGCGCGGTTCCCAGCCGAGTACCTCCCGGGCCCGCGTCGCGTCCGCCACGAGCACCGGCGGATCGCCCGACCGCCGGGGACCGAGCGTCCGGGGCACGGGCAGCCCGGTCGCGGCCTCGACGGCGCGCAGCACCTCGAGCACGCTGAAGCCGCCGCCATTGCCGAGGTTGAGGGCGATCGCCGCCGCCTCGCCGCCGCCGGGTGCCCCCTCGCCGCCGGGTGCCGCCGTCCGGGGGTCGTCGGGCGCCGTCGCCTCGATCGCGAGCAGGTGGGCTCGCGCGAGGTCCTCGACGTGGAGGTAATCCCGGATGCAGGTCCCGTCGGGCGTCGGGTAGTCGGTCCCGAAGACGGTGACCTCGCCCAGCCCCTCGACGGCGCGGAGGACGTTGGGAACCAGGTGCGTCTCGGGCTCGTGGTCCTCACCGTTCCGGGCGGATGCGCCGGCCACGTTGAAGTAGCGGAGGCTCACGCTGCGCACGCCGTACGCCGCGGCGTACCAGTGGAGCGCCCCCTCGACGACGCGCTTCGTCTCGCCATACGGGTTGATCGGCGCGAGCGGGGCGTCCTCGCGGATCGGGATCTCGGCCGGGACGCCGTAGACGGCTGCCGACGAGCTGAAGACGACGCGCCGGACGCCCGCCTCGCGGATCGCTTCGAGAAGGGCCACGCCACCGGCGACGTTCTCGCGGTAGTAGCGGGCCGGATCGGAGATCGACTCGCCGACGAGCGAACGGGCGGCGCAGTGGAGGACGGCGTCGACGGGTGTCGCCTCGAGGAGCCGCGCGAGCGGTGCCGGGTCGGTGCAGCTTCCCTCGACGAAGCGGGCGCCGTCGGGGACGGCATCCCGGTGGCCCTTCGAGAGGTCATCGAGGACGATGACCTCGTGGCCGGCGGCGAGGAGCGCCTCCACGGAGACGGAGCCGACATAGCCGGCACCCCCGGTGACGAGCACGCGCATCACGACCTCCTGAGCAGGCGCCGGAGGAACCCCGGGCGCGGACGGGACGGCTCTTCGGGAGCTTGGATCGGGCCCGGGGGCTCGGCGGGGAGGCGAGGGCCGCTCGGCTGCTCGTCCGTCGCCTCGCGGAACCGGGCGACCTCCTCCATCCGCGCGAGCATCCGGTGGGCCATCGCGTTCTCCGGGTCGATCTCGAGGGCCCGTCGGGCGAGCGTCCCAGCGCCGGCTTCGTCGCTTCGTTCAAGCGCCACCCGCGCGAGGCCGACCATCGCGATCCCGTTGCGGCCGTCGGCCTCGAGCACCTGACGATAGGTCCGCTCGGCCTGGTCGAGGAGGCCGAGG